>JAUSJJ010000146.1 GCA_030647705.1 Dehalococcoidia bacterium | reverse complement strand
GGGAACGCTGGGGCAGACCAGGGTGGCCTTCCTACCCAGGCATGGCCGGGGACACCGGCTTATGCCCGCCGAGGTCCCCTCCAGGGCAAACATATACGCCTTGAAATGGCTCGGAGTGAGGCGCCTGATTTCGATCAATGCGGTCGGCAGTCTCAAAGAGGAAATCCGGCCCATGGACCTGGTCATACCCGACCAGCTCATAGACCGCACGCAGGGAAGAGCGAGCACTTTCTTTGGCGAGGGGGTCGTCGTCCATGTGCCGTTTGCGGAACCGTTCTGCGGCTCTTTGAGCCGTCTTCTTTTTCAGGCGGCGAACGACGTTGGGGCCCGGGTTCACAAGGGAGGCGCCTGCGTGGTGATTGAAGGGCCGGCCTTCTCCACCAAGGCGGAGTCCTACCTCTACCGCTCCTGGGGCGCCAGCCTGGTGGGCATGACGCAACTGCCGGAGGCCAAGCTGGCCCGCGAGGCCGGACTCTGTTACTCCAGCATAGCTATGGTAACCGACTACGATTGCTGGCACGAAAGCCACGAGTCGGTGACAGTGGACATGATCCTGGCCAACATGGCCCGCACCGTCGATGTCACCAAGAACGTGATTAAGAGAGCGATCGCCGGCATCTCCCCGGACAAGAGTTGCGAATGCGAACAGGCCCTGAAGTACGCCATAGTAACCGCCCGCGACCGGATCCCGCTGGTGCGAAAGAAAAACCTGGAACTGCTGATCGGACAATACCTGAAGTGACAGCGCCTTGAATCTACCCAGCGCCATAGCCACCGCAATCGGAAGCATGCCCCAGGCTGACCCGGCAGAAGCCTGTGCCATCATCACGCGCTACCTGAGCTCGATCCCGGTGTGGCCGCAGTTGCCCCGCCGGTCCTTCCTTGAGAACATGTACGCCCAGTACAGCGAGGGCTTTCCTGGAGTGGTTATCCAGGGTGAACGCATCTACGTGGATACCTCCAGAGACCTGGCGCAGCCCCTTGAGAAGCTCTACCAGGCCTACCTGGAGAACGACTTCGAGCACTACGGCATCACACCCGGATACGCCGCCGGACTTCACGCCTTCCTCTCTTCGAAAGTGAAGCCGGAGGTGGCGGTCAAAGGACAGGTAACCGGCCCGATCAGTTGGGGCCTGGCGGTGACCGACCAGGACCGCCGCCCGCTGGCCTACGACGAGGTGCTCAGCGACGCCATCGCCCGGCACCTGCGGCTCAAGGCGGCCTGGCTGGAGGCAACGCTGAAGTCCGTCTGCCCTCACACCGTGATATTCATCGACGAGCCCTACCTGGCTTCGCTGGGTTCGGCTTTCGTATCGCTGCCGCCCCAGAAGGTGCGGGCGCTCCTCGAAGAGGTACTGGGAGGGATCAAGGGGCTGAAGGGCATCCATTGCTGCGGCAACACCGACTGGGCTCTTCTGCTGGAGACGGGCATCGACATCCTGAACTTCGACGCATATAACTACGCTCGCTCGCTGAGCCTTTACCCGGAACAGGTTGACACATTTCTGAAACGCGGCGGCGCCATCGCCTGGGGCATCGTCCCCAGCGACGAGGAGCTATTGAGCGGGGAGAACGTTGACAGCCTGGTGAAGCGATTGGACGCGGCAATGGGCCTGCTGGCCGATAAGGGCGTGAGCCGTGACGCATTGAGA
Source organism: Dehalococcoidia bacterium (assembly GCA_030647705.1). Lineage (GTDB taxonomy): Bacteria > Chloroflexota > Dehalococcoidia > JAUSJJ01 > JAUSJJ01 > JAUSJJ01. The sequence goes on along the minus strand of JAUSJJ010000146.1, from coordinate 1,272 downwards.
GAGCAGTGCCTGATCACCCCCTCGTGCGGGCTTGGCTCACTTTCCGAAGCGACCTCCGTTCGCGCGCTGGAGCTCACGGCGGGGGTCTCAGCAAAGCTGCGGGGCGCAAGCGTTGGTTCGCCCCGCCTTCCATGAGCGCGTGGTGTTGGGCGGAAGGCGTTACCCACAGTGTGTCCAGAGGGCGTCCGCCTGAGTCGATGGCGGGGGGGGCTGGTGGTGTCCCTCAATCTCCTCTCGGGACAAATGGTAGATATTGAGTCTAGGCGCGGCTAAGATCAGCGGACAGTGAACAGGGAGGAAACATGAACAAAGCAAAAAGAGACGCCCAGCACAAGCACCGGGCCAAGAACCTGAAGAGGGCGGACAAGCGGAAGGCTGAGGCCGCAGCTCTGAAGAAGGCGCACTAGGCGAGGAAGCCGGCCGCGAGGCTCTGGGACGTGGCCTCGGACCGACTGCACAGAAGGGAACCACATGGCGGGACTGCCTCCATTCGCGGAGGCCTTGCTCAAACCGCAGGCCTACCCGCATCTGCCTCAGAAAGTCGAACTGGTGCAGACCCAGGTCTCCTTCGTGTTCCTGACCGGCGATTATGTCTACAAGGTCAAGAAACCGGTGAACTTCGGGTTCCTCGACTTCACCTCGCTGGAGAAGCGCCGCTACTACTGCGGGCAGGAGGTGTTGCTCAACAGCCGCCTCTGCCCCGGCATCTATCTGGGCGTGGTCAAGGTCTGCCGGGAAGACGCCTCTTTCACAATCGAGACGCAAGGGGAAGCCGTGGAATACGCGGTGAAGATGCGCCAGTTGCCCCGTGAGCGAATGCTGGACTACCTCCTGCGCCACGGCAATGCGACGCCGCAGATGCTGGAGAAGGTGGCCGGGAAGCTGGTGGAGTTTCACCGCAAAGCGGAGACCAACCCCGGGATCGCCCGCTTCGGCGGCATGGAGACTGCCCGCACCAACACGGAGGAGAACTTCGGCCAGACCGAGAAGTACATCGACATTACGGTTTCGAGGGACAGGTACGATGTCATTCGCGCCTATTCCCTGGGGTTTCTGGAGCGAAACGTGCCCCTGTTTGAGAAAAGGATGAGGGAGGGCCGCATCAGGGATTGCCACGGCGACCTGCATGCCGCGCACGTCTGCTTAACCGATGATATCTGCATTATCGACTGCATCGAATTCAACGACAGGTTCAGATACTCCGATGTGGCCGGCGACGTCTCATTCCTGGCTATGGACCTGGACTACAACGGACGGAGCGACCTCTCCCGG
>JAUSJJ010000145.1 GCA_030647705.1 Dehalococcoidia bacterium | reverse complement strand
CCAGCGCTTCCAGCACCTGGACCAGCCTGGACTGCAACCTCGCTCCCAGGCGCTTGCCGTCAAGCCGCAACTGGGTCAGGCCTATTTTGATACCTGCGATAGGTACCTTGAGCAGGCGAAGACTGCTGATCTGCCTTCCCTCAGCCATCTGCACTACCACGTCGCTGTCCTGCTGGTTCACCGCCGAGACACCGGCCATCGAGCTCAGGCACCTTACCTTCACTACGTAAAGCAGGGCCTCAACTTGCTCGGGCAGCTTGCCGAAGCGGTCTACCAGCTCCTGTGCCAGGTCGGCCGCCTGGTCAGGCGAGTCCATGGCCGCCAGGCGCTGGTACAGGGCCAGGCGAGCGCTCAGGTCAGGTATGTACTCTTCGGGCAGGCGAGCCGACAGCTTCAACGTGACGGAGGGAGCCGGATTTTTCCGCAGCGAGCTGCCCGATGCCAAGGCCCCTCTGAGCTCCTGCACCGCCTCAGCCAGTAACTTGGTGTAGAAGGTGAAGCCCACCGCGCCGATCTGGCCGCTCTGCTCGGGTCCCAGAATGTTGCCGGCGCCCCTGATCTCGAGGTCCTTCATCGCAATGCGGAAGCCGGCGCCCAACTCCGTTGCCTCGAAGATGGTCTTCAGGCGCTGCCTGGCTGTCTCGGTGAGCTGCCTGCCCTTGGGATAGAGGAAATAGGCGTAAGCACGGTTCGAGCCCCGGCCCACCCTTCCCCGAAGCTGGTACATCTGGGTGAGGCCCAGCCGGTGGGCGTCGTTGATGATAAGAGTGTTGACGTTGGGCAGGTCGAGGCCGGACTCGATGATGGTGCTGCAGACCAGGACGTCGCTGTTGCCTTTGGAGAAATCGAGCATCACCGCTTCCAGGTCTTCATCCGGCATCTGCCCGTGGCCCACCGAGATGCGAGCCTCCGGAACGAGACCGCGCAGCTTCTGAGCTATCCCGGGGATGGTCTGTACCCGGTTGTGGACGAAGAACACCTGGCCGCCGCGGTCGATCTCGCGCAGGATGGCCTCTCTGACCAGCCGGTCCTCGTATTCAGCCACGTAGGTCTTGATGGGCAGCCGCTCCTCCGGCGGGGTCTCGATGGTGCTCATGTCTCGGATGCTCACCAGCGCCATGTGCAGCGTGCGAGGGATGGGCGTGGCTGTGAGCGTGAGCACGTCCACCTCTTTCCTCATCTGCTTCAGCCGCTCCTTGTGGGCTACTCCGAAACGCTGTTCCTCATCGATGATGGCCAGCCCCAGGTCTTTGAAAGAGATGTCCTTCTGCAGCAACCTGTGAGTGCCGATGACGATGTCCGCGGCGCCATTCTTGATCGCTTCCACCACCTCTTGCTGCTCCTTCGGCGAACGAAGCCGGCTCAACGCCTCTACCCTGACCGGGAAAGGGCTCAGCCGCTGTGTGAACGTGTTGAAGTGCTGCTGGGCCAGCACCGTCGTAGGTACCAGGATGGCCACCTGTTTGCCGTCCATCGCCGCTTTGAACGCCGCTCGGAGGGCTACCTCGGTCTTGCCGTAGCCGACGTCTCCGCAAACCAGCCGGTCCATGGGCCTCGGTCTCTCCATGTCCTGCTTGACCTGCTGCACCGCGGTCAGTTGGTCGGGTGTCTCCACGAAGGGAAACGATGATTCAAGCTCGTGCTGCCACACGGTGTCCGGAGAAAATGCGTAGCCCGGCAACGTCTCCCGCGAGGCGTACAGCGCCAGCAGCTCACGCGCCAGTTGCGCGGTAGCTTCCTTGACCCGCTGCTTGGTCTTGTTCCACTCCTGCGTGCCAAGCCGGCTCAGGGACGGAGTGTAGCCGCCCGGCCCGACGTACCGGGTGACCCGGTCGACCTGCTCGGTGGGAACATACAGGCGGTCATCGGAGGCATACTCCAGGACCAGGTATTCCCGCTCCTCGTCGCCCGCGCGCATGGTCTTCGTGCCCGCAAAACGGGCGATGCCATGCTCGATATGGACGACGTAGTCGCCGGCAGCGATCTCAGCCAGAAATTCCTCATGGCGCACCGGGCGTTTCCTGGCCGGGCGTCTTTGCTTGACGAAGCCGAATATCTCCGAATCCGTGATCAGTGTGAGGCCGGCCTCTTCGCTCTGCCAGCCTGCGGAGAGCGAGCCATGCACTATCGCCATGCCTCCGGGCGAAGGGACCTGGCTCAAGGCAGACACGGGCGAAGCGAAGATATCCTGGTCTTGAAGCATCTCTGAGAGCCGGCTGGCCTGCTGCGAGACTACGATCACCCGGCGTTCGGATTCCAGCAAACGACGCGCTTCCTTGATAAAGCCCTCGACCCGCCCGCTGTAGCCCGGGGTAGAGGCGAAGTCGAGCCTGGCCTGAGGCTCCATCTCCCATTCGGCCAGCGAAAGGCGGCTGGAGAGAGCCGATAGCTTCTCAGCAAGCTCCGGCCACCTGAGATATGGCGCGGTAAAATCAGGAGGCAGCTCGCCCCGGTCCACCTGAGCGCGGCGCATCTCCTCCGCCTGGGCGTCCAGTGTCTCCAGGGACTCCTGGAGCTGCTTCGGCTCGTCCACTATCACGAGCGCGTCCTGCGGCAAGTAGTCGAGCAGGTTGCCCCTGTCGAACATACCAGCGTAGAACTCCATGCCGAAGAAGTGGTCTCCGCCGAGCAGCCTGCCCATCTCATCGGCGAACTTCTGCCTGGATTCGGGCTGACACTTCGAGAAATCGAGCCCGCCCATGGCCTCCGCCGCCGAAAGCCCGCCGGGAATGAGCATCTCCCGC
>JAUSJJ010000132.1 GCA_030647705.1 Dehalococcoidia bacterium | reverse complement strand
TGCTCTTCAAGGCGCCCATGGCGGTTTCCGGCAGACGGCTCTGCTCCATGACCAGGCTTCGGCGCATGTCCACTATCTTGGGTATGTGTTCGATGAAGATGGGGCACTGCTCATGACAGGCCCGGCACGTGGTGCAGTCCCAGACCTCCTCTTCTCGCACGCCGCCGATCACACTGTCCTCTGGTTTGGTGGGCGGCCAGACGTCCACCTGCATCAGCGCACCCGAGTCCTTGAAAAGCTCGGTCTTCAAATCCTGGACCACCTTCTTGGGATTGAGAGGTTTGCCGCTGGCATAGGCCGGGCAGGCTTCCTGGCACCTGCCGCATCGGGTGCAGGCATCGAGGTCGAGGAGGTGCTTCCACGTGAAATCCTCGATCTTGGATGCGCCGAAGGTCTCGGCGTTCTCCAGGTCGGGGATCGAGACAAGTGCCCCCTTGGGACGAGAGGAACGGAAGAAGATGTTCAGAGGCGCAAGTATGACGTGGGACATCTTGGAGAACCCGACGTATGCGATCAGGCCAAGCACCAGCACCAGGTGGAGCCACCAGAACGAGGCGTGGAGCGCCAGATTGACCCGTTCGCCCAACCCGATGGAGGCGCTTGCTACCAGGTAGCCCACTGGAGACCATGCCGCCCATTGGGGCTCCTGAGGCAATACCAGCACGGCCATGCGGAAACCTTCCACCAGGAAGCCGGTCACGGAGCTTGTCAGAATGAGCGAAAGGCTGATGTTGTCGTCCAGGATGTTGTCCAGACGGGCGGGCCTCACCACGTAGCGGCGATAGAAGGCCATCAGCACGCCGATTATCAACAGCACCCCGATGGCATCGGCGAGGAGCGAATACCAGTTGTAGAAGCTGCCCTTGAAATACGTGGCGCCGAGATCAGCGGGTGTGGCTACCAGAGAGGCGGCGAAAAGCCCCATGAATCCGAAGAAAATGAGGGCGTGCATCAGGCCGGGATAGGCGTGTTTGATGATGCGCCAGTGTCCAATGCCGTAGACCATTACCAACCAGATGCGCTGGGGAATCCTGTCCCATCTCTTGTCCCCCTTGCCCCTGGTCCATAGAACAAAGTGCTCTCCAAACATCTGGAGCAGGGCCACGAGGGTCACGATCCACAGCCCGACGCCTATCCAATAGAGGTTGCCTATGTTCCAGAATGCTTCTCTGGTGGGTTCTTCCATACCTATCTCCTTCTCCCTCTCTTGCGGTGTGGTGAAGGCGACGACAGAGGGGCCGAGACTCGCGTGCGGGGAGCTATGACAGGATCGAGGCTGCTCTCCAATTCAAGAGGTCTCCCAAAGGCGGTCCGGGGAAAGTAAATGAGACTTGTTGCGATTACCGTGAACACAGTATACACTAATCAAGGCTGGAGGTCTAGAAGCGAATACGGACATTGTGAAATGATGTTCAAACCGAGGGTCCGTGGCGGGAACTGGAGCAGGCATTGGACGGCGCGACATGCCGTTACGTGGAGTTGTCCGCGATAAACGACACCGCCTCCGGCAGATTGGCCGCGATTGCGTCCGGCCTGGCCTCCTGCTCATCCATCAGGCGGCAAAGCTCGCATTTCATCTTGGCCAGCAGAATCGTGCGGCATCCCGCCCTTTTCCCCGCCTGGACGTCGGTGAGCCCGTCCCCGATCATCCATGACTGGGACAGGTCTATCCCCATATCCTGCGCCGCCTGCATCAACAGCCCCGGCTTCGGCTTCCTGCAATCGCAGTCCAACATCAGCTCGTGGACTATCGCCTCCGGATGATGGAGGCAATAGCGTTCGCCGTCGATGGCAGCGCCCTGCCGGGCAAGCTCGTCCCGCATCTTGTTCCTGATTCGCTCAAAAGCTGCCTCGGTCATATGCCCCTTGGCGACTCCCGGCTGGTTGGAGGCGAGGATGACCTTGTATCCCAGTTGATGAAGCCTGCTGATGGCCGGCCCGATGCCAGGGAGAAGGTTGAACTGCTCGGCGGTGAAGGGAGAGTCGATTATCCCCTGCTCCTCATAATAGACCAGCGGGTTGATGACGCCGTCACGGTCGAGAAATGCTGCTTTCATCGCTTTTGGGACGCCTCTTTAGCCAGGAATACACCACGATAGCCACGATGAAGATGACCAGGCTGACAACGTTGGCGCCGACGATCACCATGTCCGCACGGTGAAGGCCGTAGGCAGCCCAGAGGGTTACTCCCACGCTGAACTGCACCAGAGTGAGCAGGCTGATGTCCTTCACCGTTCTGGTTTGTACCATCTTGACGATCTGCGGCACGAATCCAAATGTGGTGAGCAACGCCGCCGCCACGCCGACCAGGTACCACTGCATCTCAGCTATTCTCTATCTTTTGTCTCAGACGTCTGCAGACCAGATGTTCCAGGGCAAGGTGAAACGACTCCACCTGGGGCGTAGAATCGATGGGCACGGTCATGCAGGCATCGGCCATGTCCTTCATGGGGCCGCCATCGAAGCCGCTGAGCCCGATGGCCTTGCCTCCGTTGTCCTGGGCATACTTCATCGCCTTCAACAGGTTCTGCGACCAAAGGCCCGCCTTGTCCTTGCCGGCTCCGCCATGCACGCTAATGCCGATGACCACATCCCCAGGCTGGAACTTAGACTTCAGTTGCTCGTAGAAAAGATTTTCAAAGCCCTCGTCGTTCACCAGGGCCAGCATCAACGGTATGTTATCGTTGAGACACTCCGCCTTGAACCGCCCTTTTCCAGACACCAGCGTGGTCTTCGCCAGGTCACAGGCGAAATGAGTGGCAGTGGCCGCCGAGCCGCCGTTGCCGAAGATGAAAACGCGGTTGCCCGTTTTCCACGCCTGAAAGAGTAGCTCGATGGCCTTGTCGATATCCGCCACCGAGATGTCTTCCGTCACCTTCCTCACGTCCGCCAGGTATGCCTCGATGAATTCCTTGTTCTGCACTTGTCCTCTGTCTCCGTCTATGTATTGGCCAGTATCTTGGCGCCCTCGAAGTCGAAATGGAATCGCTCCCACCTTAAGCCCAATTTCTGCATCTTCTCGATCAGCCTCGCCCTGGTCCCGTTGGCGCTGTCGCAATACAGCATGAGGAAACCACCGCCGCCAGCCCCTATCAGCTTCCCGCCGATAGCCCCACTCTTCCTGGCGACCTCGTAGCATTCATCGACCAGGGGACTGGACATTCTCTGGGAGCGCTTCTTCTTGGCCTCCCAATGAACGTGAAGCAATTCTCCGAAGGCATTTGTCTGCCCGTTCTCCAGGCACCTGCGTGTCTCCAGCCCGATCTCCTTGACCTGGTGCAGGTTGTCGATCATCGCGGGGTCTTCATGCTTTGACTTCGTGTCTTGTTCAGCGAGAATATCCGAAGCGCTTCTCTCTTTGCCGGTGAAAAAGAGAAGGGTATTCCCTTCAACCTGGTCCAGCACCTCACGCGAGACGCGCAGCGGTTCGGCGATCACCTCTCCGTTCTTCTCAAAGGTCAGGCAGATGACCCCGCCCAAAGCCGCCAGGTACTGGTCTTGCTTGCCTATGGGCTCGCCAAGGACGTCTATCTCTATGTGACAGGCTTCTTCGGCGAGCTGTTTCTGGGTGACAAAGTCCTTCTTGTAGGCGTGCAGAGCGTTGAGCAAGGCCACCGTAAAGCTGGAGGACGAACCCAGGCCGCAGCCCGCCGGCACGTCGGCAGCCGAGTGAAGCTCGATCCCCCGGTCGATTCCAGTGAATTCCAGCGCAGCCCGGAAGATGCGGTGCTCCACCTCGGTCACGCTGTTCCTGATCTCAGTCTGCGAATAGCTGAGGCGAATGCTGTCATAGAAGCGCTTGCTAGCGAGGATGTTGCAGTATTTGTCGATAGCCCCCGCTATCAGGAAGCCTCCGTACTTGGAGTAGTACGACTTCAGGTCTGTGCCTCCACCGCCCAACGTTATCCGGGTGGGCGCCCTCGACAATATCATTCTGCCCTCCTCATGTGTTCCTCGAACTCCTTAAGCCCCTGAAGAGAGCCAATCTCGAAGAAACGTTCCTTAATCTCCAGGGCGGCAAGCTGTCTTCTCTCTATCAAACGTTGGTGGAGGTCTTCGAGGGAACACGGTTCATCCTGCGGAACCATGTCCAGGACGGCCTTCTTGAACAGGTTGACGCCGTAATCTATGTAGACCATGTCCTCGGTTCGCTCACGCTTACTGTACCTCGTCACCAGGCCACCGTCCACTGCGGTATTGCTTCTATCGTACAGGTCGTTGTTCTTATAGACGGTCATGAGGGCCAGCGCGCCAGAGGCGGCGAAACGGGCCATGGCGGCCCGG
>JAUSJJ010000125.1 GCA_030647705.1 Dehalococcoidia bacterium | reverse complement strand
CTGCGCCATTTCCTTCGCCATCTGCACTGTCAACAAGGGCCCTCCGCCTTCGATGATGGCGGTGCGGCATCGAGGTATCAGGCGCGCGGTGACTTCGAGCCGGTCCAGGAAGAAGTCCTTCGTCCCGCTAATCAGCAAAGTCGGGCAGGAGATCAAGGGCAGCCGTTTCGCCACATCGTAACTGAAGACCGCCGCGTGAGCGTCCTCGGCGCCCGTGCCCGCGATCATGTAGGACTCAAAAACCAACTGCATGTCCTCCGGGCTCGGATGGCGAAACACCGCCGAGTAGTCCTGCCAGACCTTCATCACATGCGAACCATCTTCAGCCGGCTTCATGGGGACAAAACTGGGGCTTTTCAGCCTCTTGGCCAGCGCCTCCGGACTGTAGCTGGGACAGCCGGAAATTACCAGCTTGTCCACCAAGCCCGGATGGGCGGCAGCCAGTTCAACGGCTATGGACGCGCCGGTGTGATGGCCGAAAACGCTGACTCTGGTCAAGCCCAACGCTTTGACGAAGCCGGCCACACTCTGGGCGTATTCGGGCATTCCATAGCGTCTCGGGGGCCTGTCTGACTTGCCGTAACCCAGCGTGTCCATCGCAATCACCGTGCGACTGCCGACCAAAAGAGGCATCAAGTTCGTGTACTCGTCAGAAGAAAGAGGCGTCTGATGCAGCAAGAGAAGCGGTTCACCTGCGCCCCTGGTTTGATAGTGTATCTGCCCTTCGGGGATATCGACATAGGCCCGTTTCATGGTGGGTCTCCTCAAGGTCTCTGAGCGCCAGGAATCACTTCTCGTCAGGCTGACTCCCGCGTCGCTCGTCTTCGATGCGTCTGGCCATTTCCGCCAGCTCTTCCGCCCGGAAGAAGGTCGTCCGGTAGCCCACGTATCGCCCTTCAACCTCGTCGTAACGACCGTCGTAAGCCGCATGGACCTGGTCGTAGACCAGCTTGGCCACCCGGCTGGTTGTGGTGTACTTGGGGCCCTGCGCACCGCTGGCGGCGCCGTGGTGGTCGTTCAGTATCGAGACTATCCCATCCATGCCCGAAAGCGCTCCGATGCGGTTGAGCTCCACCTCCTCGCGCCCCATGATCCCCGAGTCGAAAGGCAGGTAGATCAGCCCGCCGGGCGCCTGTGCCTGCCGTTGAACGCCGGTCTGGTGCAGGCCGGCCTGCGTGGTGAATATGCTGCTTCCCACAATCGGCTGCTTCTCCGAAACAGGCACGACCTCTTTCTGCATCAGCGCCGTCATTTCCGTCAGCGCCTCCAGGTTCAAGCCAGGGTCGCCGTACTCACGCACGTAGTTGGCGAGCACCTGTTCCAGAGGGGCATTGCCAGTCCGTTCCCCCAGACCGGCGAAGGTGACGTTGACCCGCTTGCAGCCGTACCTGAAGGCAGCCATGCTGTTGGCCGTAGCGTAGCCGAAATCGTTGTGGCCATGGAACTCCAGCTCAGCGCCTGACGCCTGGAGCAGAGTGGACACCAGCCGGGGGATGCCGAACGGGAGCGACGTGTAGGGATCGGGCGAGCCCAGGCCAAGGGTATCGCAGACCCTGAAGCGGGCCCGGTGTTTGGTCTCTTCCATTACCCGGCACATGAACGGTACCACCCAGCCTTCCACGTCTGAGCGGGTGGCGTCCTCCAGGTGGACGCGGGGCGTGATGCCGCACTCGCAGGCTGTCAGGATTGGGGCCAGGTACTTCTCTGCCGCCTCTTCCTTGCTGCGGAAGCCCAGCCTGTCGAAGATGTGGTGGTCGGAGCACGAGGCCAGCATGCCGGTCTCGGCGACCTTGCCTCCGGCTACCTGTACCAGGTCTTTGATGTCCTTGGCAGTCGCCCGCGTCCAGGTGGTCACCCTGGGGAAGGCGTAGCCGCGGGAGAGCAGCTTCTCCAGGGTCCACAGGTCGCGCTTCTGGTAGATGAACACCTCGACAGAGTCGATGTTGCCCGTGCCGTTGTCCAGCTCATGGAGCAGGTCGAAGTACTTCAGCTTGGTCTCGTTCGGCAGAATAGCAAAACATGGGTCCTGGGCGCCGTCCCTCATGGTTGTATCGGTGATGAGCTTGGGCCCGGTACGCGGCCCGGGAACAGGGAGATGCGCCGGCTCCTTCTCCAGCCGGACAGGAGGCAACTTACCTTCGTAGTTGAAGTACTTCCGCTCGGGATTGATTTTATGGATTGACATCTCACTTCCTCACCAAGGCATTATCAGCTATGACGGCACTTTCACCGATGTGCCTCACCCTCTCGATCTCCCTCTCCTCAATGCGACCGTGGAGAGGGAGAGGAAGGTCGAGACAGGGGGACATCCCCTGTACCCCCGTCAAAGAGGCCGCCGCCTCTCTGAACTCTCCACAAGTAGGACGACCGCACCCCGTCATATCCCCTTGTCTGCTGCCGGAGCGGGGCAGGGGAGTGGTCGAACCTAATACTCTTCCAGCGTGGATGTATCGCCCAGCGGCAGTCCCAACTCGCGGGCCTTGAGCAGACGCCGCATTATCTTGCCGCTGCGGGTCTTAGGCAGTGACGCTATGAACTCGATCTCGCGCGGGGCCACGGCGGCAGCGAGCTTGCGCCGGGCAAACTGCATCAGCTCCCG
>JAUSJJ010000105.1 GCA_030647705.1 Dehalococcoidia bacterium | reverse complement strand
GCCAGAACCCGAGTCCCTCGTTCCCCACGGCTTCTCTTGCCATTTCCCGCATCTCCTCCGAATCTAATTAGACCACCTTCGCCTCCTGATCGCATCCGCCGGTCTACCTGCCTTTTGCTCGGGTAAACGCGATGATTTTGCCACTGCATATTACGGGTTTTATCACCCGCATTTGTGGATTTCCGCATAACGTGATATGCTGACTGTGGAGGATGCAGGTGTGGACAGAATAAGTATCATCCTTGCAGAAGATCACGTCGTTGTCCGCGAAAGCATCCGCCGTTTCCTCGACCGGCAACCTGACCTCTGTGTCATTGGCGAGGCGGGCGATGGCGAGGAGGCGGTGCGCCTGGTCACTGCCCTTAAACCCAATGTCCTGATCATGGACATCGCCATGCCCAAGCTAAATGGCATCGAAGCCACCAAGATGGTGAAGGCCGCCTGCCCGTCGACCGCAGTCCTCGTCCTGACCGCCTATGATTACGACCAGTACATCTTCGCCGTGCTGGAATCAGGCGCAGCCGGGTATCTGCTCAAGGACGTGAGCGGGCAGGAGCTCATCGACGCCATCCGGGCGGTACGGCGTGGCGATTCGGCCCTCCATCCTGCGGTAGCCCGCAAACTGCTTGCCCGGTTCAGAAAGCCCGAAGCCGGGCACGAGGACGGGAACGCATCGTCCCTTTTTACGGACAAGGAGCTTGAAGTGCTCAAAAGGGCGGCCAAGGGCATGAGCAACAAGGATATTGCCCAGGAACTGGCCCTAAGCGTACGCACGGTAGAAGCACATCTGACCAGTCTGTTCAACAAACTGAACGTCAGTTCCCGTACTGAGCTGGTGGTGAGCGCGCTCAAAAAAGGACTGGTCGCCCTGGATGATATCCCGCTGAAATGACCCTCTGCCAGCACGCCATCCACGGGTGACTCAGTCTGTGGAGACTGCCAGATGAAAAAACTGCTGCGGAATCCCCGGTTCTGGCCGGTCCCTCTCCTGATAATTGGCCTTTCCCTGCTTCAATACTCCGAGCGACTGGGTATTGCCGGCACTCTGGACCCCAGCCTGCAAATCGGGCTGCACAGGCACTCACTCGACCGTATCCTGTTCCTGGTGCCCGTGATTTATGCAGGGTACTCCTTCCGATTCAGGGTGGGCGTCACCACCTGCATCGTCGCCTCGCTTATCATGGCGCCTCGCAGCCTGTTTGGCCCGGCCGACACCCTGGATGCCTTGCTGGAGACGGGAGGGATTTTCCTAATTGGGGTACTGGCGTGCTTCTGGTTTGAGGCTCAATTCAGGGCAAAAGAGCAACAGCGCCGGGCAACCACGGAACTGGAGGCGGTTCAGGAGCACCTCCAAACGCAGATCAGACTTTCACGCAGCAACTCGAAGAGGCTGGCTACCCTCAATTCCATTTCAGGAATGCTCAGCCGTTCTCTGGAATCGGACCACCTCCTGCGCAGTGCAATCGACCTGGTAACGGAAGTCATGGAGGTGGAAGTGGCCCTGATTTTCATTATGGATGCCCAGTCTTCGGAACTGCGCCTGGCCGCCTGCGAAGGCGTGTCCGAAGAGTTCGCTCAAGGGGCAAAGAACATGGGACTTGCTGATGGTTTCAATCGCAGGTACGAACAGGAGAACCGTTGCTGGTCGACGATGCTTCCGATGACCCCGGACTGCCGGCAGGGCTGCTGAGGCAGGAGAAGCTCCAGGCAGAGCTGATCGTCCCGCTCAGAGCCAAGGGCGCTATCACCGGGACTCTGTGCGTTGCCAACCGTAGACCACGGGCCTTCCTTCCCGAGGAGGTGGAACTGCTCACAGCCATCGGCGCCCAGATCGGAATCGCCCTGGAGAATACCAACCTCTACCGCCAGGAGCAGATGATGGCTGTGCAGTACCGGAGCATTTTCGACAACACCACCGAAGCCATCTGGCTTCACAATCTCAGTGGAGACATCCTGAAGGTCAACCGAGCAGTCACCAAACTGACCGGGTACGATACGGATGAGCTGACCCGCATGAACATCGCTCAATTCTTGCCCGAGGAAGGACTAGCCATCGTCAGGGAAACGCAACGCAAACTGCTGCGGAGTGAGGTTCAGGCCGGCGAGCCCTACGACCAGCGGGTGATCCGAAAAGACCGCTCCGAGGTACTGGTGAGAGTGGGTTCCAGTCCGATCTACGAGAACGGCCAACTCGTGGGGTTCCAGCAGATCGCCACCGACGTCACCAAAGAGAGACTGATGCAGGAAAACCTGCGCTTCTACATTGAAGCGGTGACCAAGGCCCAGGAGGAAGAGAGAAAGCGCATCGCCCGAGAACTCCACGACGAGACGGCCCAGCAGCTTATCGCGCTGTCCCGCCAACTGGATGACTTCTCCAACCACAGCAAGCGCCTGTCTGCAGAGGACGTGGAAGTCCTGAATACATGGCGCCAGCGGCTCAAGGATGCGCTCCAGGGCGTGCGTCTATTCAGCAGGGACCTGCGCCCTCCCATGATCGACGACCTTGGCCTGATTCCGGCGCTGGAATGGTTGACCGGCCAGATAAGCAGCGAAAGCTCAATGGAGGTGGATCTCAGAGTGGCGGGGGTTCAGCGTAGATTGACCCCGGAGACCGAGCTGCTGCTGTTCCGCATCGTTCAAGAGGCGCTCAATAATGCCAGGCGCCATGCGCAAGCCTCGGCGGTAGAAGTAAGCGTCGAGTTCGACCAGGGCGCGGTAAACGTCATGATAAAGGACAACGGCAAAGGCTTTCGGTTGCCGGAATCAGTGGCAGACCTCTCTCGCAGCGGACGGCTCGGACTCATGGGCATGGAGGAGCGCGCGCGCCTGCTGGGCGCCGACCTGTCCATAAAATCGGAGCCGGGCCACGGGACCACCATCCGCGTCAAGACGCCGGTGTAGCCTGCAGTCAGAACTTCACAGGCTCAGATGGCTCCACGAGCGTCTCTCACCAAAGCCCTGATTCCTCCGGGATGGCGGCAAAGTCACTCATACGACGCATGTCTTCGCAGCGAGCACTATATCGCCAGCCCCACAGCGTAGCCATCGGCAATAGCTTCACGCACTGTTCGCGGCTGGGCACAATCGCCGACGAGGTGTATCTCGGCTACGGATCCCTCGATCTCCTTGCGCAGGCGCTGCTCCGGAGTGGCGCCTGCCGCCAGCACAATCGTGTCTGCTTCGATCGTCCTTGTCTTCCCATCGCTGGTGCTGACCACAAGTCCGCCGTCGACGACTTCATTGTATGTGACTCCCGTGAGCAGGGTGACCCCCAGCTTCTCCAGCCTGTCCAGGAAGAAGGACCTCAGCATCGGCCCCACTCCGGTGGCCATTTCCGGCCCTCTCCGGGTAACGGTCACCTTCCTGCCCTTTTCAGCCAGATACTCCGCCGTCTCACAACCGACCAGCTCCCCTCCAATCACGACCACCCGCTCTCCCACTTGTGCCTTGCCTTCCAGAACGTCGGTTGCCTG
>JAUSJJ010000104.1 GCA_030647705.1 Dehalococcoidia bacterium | reverse complement strand
GGGGATGTATATCTGTATCCATCAATAGCCCGTATGTTAGTTGAGGACTACTTAAATAAAGTGAAGACAGGGGAAGAGAAGACAAGCTATGAAGGTTTGACCAGCCGTGAACGGGAAATACTGGCCTACATTGCAGAAGATAAGAAAAATAAAGAAATCGCTGATACGTTAGGTATCAGCATAAGGACAGTGCAGGCCCACAGGACCAACCTGATGGACAAGCTGGGCGCTCATGATCGTACGGAACTGGTCAAGTATGCCATACGAAAAGGCATCATAAACTTGTAATAACCTCAGTTCAAGATACATCGTATCGAGACGCTATGCATGCATAGCGTCTTTTCGTTTTTCTACCAGGTCTAATCCCATCATGAGAGGAGAGCGAAAATGCACATTGATTCTATTGAAAAACAGATATGGTTCTCTTACGCTTGAAATAGACAGGTTATACACCTGCTGTGGGGATAATAGGATTTTGGGATGATGGCTAAGATTAAAGTTTTAGTGGCTGAAGAGCATACGCTGTGTTGTGAGGCTATTTGTGCCCTTTTGAGAAATAACGAGAACATAGATGTAATTGATCAAGCATTCAATGGGAAAGAGGTGCTGGAGAAAGTGAGCAAACAATTACCAGATGTCGTCCTGATGGATGCCGCTATGCCCATCATGAATGGTGTGGAGGTCACTCACCAACTTCGCAAACGGAACGTCACGTCTAAAGTCTTGCTTATTACCATCTATGAAAACAAAGAGGTTATCCTTGCCGCGCTTCGTGCCGGGGTCAACGGCTTTATCTCGAAGAATGCGACCGGCTCCGACCTGGTTTCGGCCATTTTCACTGTATCTCGTGGGGACTTTTTCCTATATCCTTCCGTAGCAAAAATCATGGTTCGCGATTATCTTCAGGATTTAAAGAAACCGATTAGACTCGACCCTTTTGAAAAAGTGACCCACAAAGAGAAATAGGTACCCAGTGGTCATAAGAGGGCGTTGAAACGGCAAAGTTGCCAGCAATCTAAACATAGCTATTAAGACAGTCTTGAAACAAATAACCAGCATGACGGGATAACCAGGCATTCACGACTAGACGGAGTTAGCCAAGTAAGCGGCCCGCGAACCTCTTATTTACCAGGAAGACAATAGAAACGGGTAATGTGGACGAATCTAAGTTCGGAATTGTTACTTTGTCACAGAGGGAGTGGAGATAGAGATTCGGGCCAGACAGAATGTATTAGAGCGTTACTTTGGTTCCAG
>JAUSJJ010000081.1 GCA_030647705.1 Dehalococcoidia bacterium | reverse complement strand
GCCAGCCTGCGGCGGGTGGTGTTCGCCGTCTGGGGCGAAGCGGCCCATCGCGCTTTTCAGGCAGAGATGGACAAGGGAGGTCTGTGATGAAGCGGTCGCTGTTCGAGCGCCTGTGCTCCCTGGAGCCCGACATGAGGGACGTCATCTCCGAGTTCCGGGCCAGGGAGCCGCGCCTGGCTGCGCCCTCATCGGTGAAGTGGCGGGAGGACGTCAGGGTCGGCTGTTGCGGGTTTGCCGGCGGGCGCGGGGCGTATTTCAGCCGTTTCAAGCTGGTGGAGATACAGCAGACCTTCTACCAGCCTCCCTCCGTGGAGACCGCCCGTCGCTGGCGCCGGGAGGCCCCGCCGGACTTCGAGTTCACCGTGAAGGCCTGGCAATTGATTACCCACCCCGCCCAGAGCCCCAGCTACGCCAGGACTCGCGTCGACATATCCCCGCAGGAGGCTGAGCAGTACGGCTTCTTCCGGCCCACGCCTCAGGTCAAAGAGGCCTGGCAGAGGACTAGGGAGATCGCCAAGGCATTGCGGGCCAGGGTAGTCGTGTTTCAGAGTCCGGCCCAGTTCGGGGAGGCCCAGGCCAACATAGACAACCTGAGGGGATTTTTCAAAGGCCTGGAGCGGGAGTTCATCATGGTCTGGGAGCCCCGCGGCGGCTGGCAGCAGGCCACGGTGCGCCGGCTGTGCCGGGAGCTCGACCTGGTCCATTGCGCCGATCCTTTCTCCGGGGAGCAACTGTGGGGCAAGCCTGCCTACTTCCGGCTGCACGGCCATCCGCACTACCGCCGGCACTACAGCGATGAGGAGCTGCGCTGGCTTAAGGACCTCATCGGAGAGCGCAGGGCGTATGTGCTTTTCAACAACATCACCATGTACGAGGACGCACTGAAGTTCGGGCAGTTGCTGGCTGCCCAGGCATAGAGGCATCCCGGGATTGATGTTTTCGCGCCAGCGGTATGTGTGATCGTATCTGAACGCCATCGCGGATGGCACAGCATCGAGGAGCGGATGAGCCAGACGGCGCCAGTTGAGATTACAATCTCGGAAAAGACCCTGTCCTGGGCCTGGCTGAACCAGTGCCTCCACCGGGAACGGCTGGCGGCTGCCGGCGGCTGCCCGCTGCAGGTGCTGTATCCGGGCAGGCTCAACTCTGAGGACGGCCCCGATTTCCGGGGGGTCATTGCCGTGCTGGGCGATGGCCGGCTGCTGGAAGGGGACGTCGAGCTTCACCTGCGCTCCAGCGACTGGCAGGCCCACGGCCACCACCGGGACCCGCGCTACAACGGAGTGGCGCTCCACGTGGTCGTGCAGGACGATCGGGCGGGGGCGGCGCTGCGGGCGGATGGGCAGCCGGTGCTCACGCTCGAAGTGGCCCGGGCGCTGGCCGGCACCGCCGACGAGCTTTCGCTGTGGGCCGGCCTGGAGCAGATGCCCGATGAGTCCTGCGGCGAGGTGGTGGCCCGGCTGGGCGTGGAGCAGGCTTCGGCCATCCTGGAGGCTGCCGGAGAGCACAGGTTCCGGCTCAGGGCGGACTTTTTCGATAGTGAGCTGGACGTGGAGACGGCCGATCAGGCGCTGTACGCGGGCATCATGGAGGCGCTCGGCTACTCCCGGAACAAAGCCCCGTTTCGCCGGCTGGCCGGGCTGATGCCGCTGAGCGTCCTGGAAGGCTACGTCCAGGGCAAGCCCGCGGAGTCGCGGGTACCGGTGCTCCAGGCGCTGCTGATGGGCGCGGCCGGGCTGCTCCCCGAGGGTGGCCCGCTGGAGTCGCTGCTGCGCACGCTGAGCATTGTGCCGGCCATGGACAGGGGCGAGTGGCGCCTGTTCCGGGTGCGGCCGGAGAACCACCCCGTCCGCCGCCTGACCGCCGCCGGCCCTCTGGTGGACCGCTGGCTGCAACGGGGGGCCGTGCACAGCCTGCTCCCGCTGGTTGCGGAGGGGTGGCAGGCGCTGGAGGAGGGGCTCATGGTGTTGACGCCGGGGAGCAGAGACAAGGCCGTCCGTGTGGCGCTCGTGGGCCGGGCCCGCGCCCGGGAGATCGCGGTCAACGTGGTGCTGCCGTTCGCGCGCGCCTGGGCCAGGCGGGAGCGCCGCCAGGATGTTTCGAGGGCTGCCGGCAAGCTGTACCGCAGCTACCCGGCGCTGGAGGACAACCGCGTCACCCGGGAGATGACCCTGAAGCTGATGGGACGAGACAGCTATGCGCCCTGGCGCACTGCCTGCCGCCAGCAGGGGCTGATACATATTCAACGTACCTGTTGCGACCGCTTCCGCTGCTCCCGCTGCCCGCTTGTTG
>JAUSJJ010000077.1 GCA_030647705.1 Dehalococcoidia bacterium | reverse complement strand
ATCAGAATCAAGGGCCAGAGTGCACCCCATCCCCAACCCCACCACCACAACCAGCCGAATTGTCCGAGTAGAAACAGGATGCCCAGTACTACCAGCAGCAGGCCGGCAATGCTGCGCCCGTGCCATCTCGTGCTGCGATCGCTCACAACCTCGCTGTGACCGGCCGGCTCACCGCTCATCCCCGCACCCTGTCCTTCACCCTGGCCCGGGTTCCCGCCAGCGCTCCCGAGTTCCTCGATCGGCGTCACAATCGCTAGTATGATGTAGGCCAGGATGCCTACACCCGAGGCGAAGGCAAACGCCACGAAGCCAACCCTGATCAGGACGGGATCGACGTCAAAGTGTCTGCCCAGGCCGCCGGCGACTCCGAAGATCACGCGGTCGGTGCGGCTGCGATACAGTCTTCTGCGCATCTGTTCCTCCTAAGCTGCCCGTCTCACCTTGGCATCATCGATTACCATGTTGAGGGCCATCTTGACTTTCCTGGCGGCAGTATCGTAGTCCGGCGACCTGAAATCCAGCTCTCGCAGGAAGCCATCGGACTTGTGCCCCAGAAGCGTCAGGCTGCCCACGGTCACCCTGCCTCTCACCGAGAGCGCCAGGTCCGCCGGAACCAGGATATCGATGTTGCCTATCCAGGATTCGATCGAGAGCGCGGTTTCGCCCGAAGGGATTTCGGCTTTGGTCAGATCGAGAAACACGTTCCCTATGCCGTGGTCTATGTTTGCGTTACGTAGGTCCCACCCTTGCTCACCCAGCCGTATGTCGCCGACGACGCGCTCGAATTGCGGCCCCAGCGAGCGCACCTTGGACTGGCCCCAGATCAGCAACAGACCGATCACGATCAGGATGACCGGCCACAGGTTGCCCCAGCCCAGATCCAGCCAGCCGAAGTTGTCCACCAGGGCGATAACGCCAACGATAATGAGGACGGCTGCGACTATCAGTGCTCCGGTACCCCTTTGCCTCATCTTTGACCCTCCCGCCAGGTAATGGGACGTGGTGCACAAACGACCAGCACAATATTAGCACTGGCGTTCGTCGCATTCAATATGGTGGAACACGATCTTTGGAGGGAATGCGGGCGAGTCCTGTGGCCCCAAAGGTGATGTAGAGACGATGATGAAAACCTCTCGCGCGGGGGAGAGAGTACAGGCGCTATCCCTCGTCGAGGGTATTGATCACAAGTCCTGCAGGCGCCTTGGGGTAGAAGTAGGTCGATTTCTGAGGCATCCGGGCGCCGGCATCGGCGACATCTATCACGCCGGAAACGGGGGTAGGATTCACAAAGATGGCGAGCTGGCAATCGCCGGAATCGACGCCTGACAGCGCCTGCGCTCCGTCTCGGGTGTACTCCAGGTGATTCATCTGCTTTTCCGTGGTATCGATGCCCAGCACCGCGGGCAACACCGCGTGGTGAAGTATGGCAAGGTCCAGTTCCATCCACACCTGAGGGCAGTCGCGGGGCAGCATCTCCTGAAGCTCCGCCTTGTTCCTGGCGCGGAGCAGATGGAAGCGCCCTGGCTTGAGCCCGTAAAGCCCGAACATCGTCCCTCCGTGCCGGCTACCCTCTCTCAGGATATCGAGCCAATTCTTCATGTTCCGCGAGCGATCCGCAGACGCCGGCGCCAGCTCCTCGAGGTCAAAATGCCTGGCCAGCTTTTGCTCCAGTCCGGCAAGCTGCGACGCGTCCAGGCCATGAAACAGGCGATGGGTGGGCAGAATGACCACACCGGGGTCTTCCGAGTCCATCAGGCTCATCATCACGAAGTTGTCGGCGCTGCGTTCGATGGCGAGGCCAAGCTCCCGACGCTGTTTGGCGTAGTTCAATGCGGTCTCATAGCGATGGTGGCCATCGGCGATGTAGAGCACCCTGTCAGCAAAGAAGGCCGTGATACGGCTGACCAGCGCCTTATCCGAGACCACCCAGCACCTGTAAGTTACGCCCTGGTCGGTCGCCTCCTGATCGGGAGGACGCCGGCATGCGTTTCTGGCCAGAGAGACGGGGCTGTCCTTGCCTCCGTCACGGAAGATGCCCATCACCGGGCTGAAGCCGGCGCGGCAAGCCTCCAGAAGCTGGAGCCTATCCTGCAGAGGCTTCTTCATGGTGACTTCGTGGGGGCGGATGCTGCCGCCGTTCAACTCTTCGAGCCGGACCCGTGCTATCAGACACCAGCGGCTCTTGACCGAATCACCGTGGGTGAAGCGGCTTTCCACCAGATAGAAGGCGGGCGACTTCTCCCGCAGCAGCACCCGGTCCTCGATCCAGGTCTTGAGGGTAGATGAGGCACGCGTGTACTTGTTGCTCGATGCAGAGTCGCCCGGCTGCTCCGCCCCGAACTCCAGGCGGATTACGTTGTGGGGGCTCTTAGTGAAGTAAAGGGCCTGCTCCTGGGGCGAAATGATGTCGTACGGAGGCGTGATCGCCGCCGAGAGGCCGCCGGCGACTTCGGGATTGTAGCGGAAGCCGCGGAAGGGCTGGACGTCAGCCAAGTGCATGCTCCTCTGGACCGATTTCCGGCCGCCGGCACGAACGGATTGCGTCGGGCCGCCGGGCGAACGGGGAGAAGTATATCAGGGAGGCGCAGGGCGGTCAACGGTCATGTGCGAAATGGGCTTCCCGCGGAACAGCCAAAATCCCTATCAATCTCTCTTTAGCA
>JAUSJJ010000070.1 GCA_030647705.1 Dehalococcoidia bacterium | reverse complement strand
GGGATGTTCGTCGCCATGCCTACCGCGATTCCAGACGAACCGTTGACCAGCAGGTTCGGCAGCACGGCAGGCAGGACGGTTGGTTCCTGCAGGCTTTCGTCGAAGTTGGGGACGAAATTGACGGTGTCTTTGTCGATATCGAGGAGCATCTCCCGGGCGATCTCGGCCAGCTTGGCCTCGGTGTAGCGCATGGCCGCGGGCGGGTCTCCATCGACGCTGCCGAAGTTGCCTTGACCGGCAATCAGCGGGTAGCGCATGGAGAAGTCCTGAGCCAGCCTGACCATGGCATCGTAGACCGCCGTATCTCCGTGCGGGTGGAACTTGCCCAGCACCTCTCCCACGATACGAGCGCTCTTCTTGAAAGACGTGTTGTAGTGCAGTCCCAGCTCATGCATCGCGTACAGGATTCGCCTGTGCACGGGCTTGAGCCCGTCCCGTACGTCGGGCAGGGCGCGGGAGACGATGACGCTCATCGCATAATCGAGGTACGAGTCCTGCATCTCGTCTTCGATCTTGATTGGCCTTATGGTTCCTATGTCCATAGATTCAACTCCAAACTACATAAGGATACCAGATTTGCGTATCTGAGTAAAGCGGTTTCGGGGGTCCCGAAATCAGCGATTGCCCTACAAATTCAATCGCTATTCTTGGGGGGCTTACAGATGGACTCCCATGGGGCAGGAAGAGCACGTTGCCAGCAAGCCGTGGGAATGCTAGAATCTGCTGCGTGAACACCAGCGACAAGAAAAGCGCGCTGCAGACGCTCCGTGATAAGGGCCACCGGCTGACGCCTCAGCGAATGATAGTGCTCGAGGCTATCGAGTCCAGCGAGGACCATGTCAGCGCTGAGCAGATATACGCGCGTGCGCGTTCCAAGTACCCGTATATGAACATCTCAACGGTGTACCGTACGCTGGAGTTGTTGAAGCAACTCGGTCTAGTCGCGGAAAGCGACCTTGGCGGGGGCCGCTTCCTCTATCACCCGACTGGCAAGGCTTCGCATCATCATCTGGTGTGCCGGAAGTGCGGCAAGATCGAGGATGTTGACGCCGCTGTCTTCGAGCATCTGAGGGACGAGCTGAAGGCCAGGTATGGCTTCGATGCCAGGTTCGAGCACATGGCGGTGTTCGGCGCTTGTGAGAGCTGCCAACGTCATCGGCGGTAGGACGTGGGCCGCCGTGGGATGGCATGAAATGTGAAAAGGCCTCTCCCCTGTTGGGAGAGGCCTTTTTTCGACTGTGGCGCCTCGCCGGTTCCGGCAGCGGAAAGAGCAAAACGCCTTTAGCGAGGGTGCGACGTCACAAGGTGGGCTTGAATTCGGGCAGGTTAGCCTCCGTAGTGATGCCGCCTTCGACGAGGCCATCGGCGACCTCGTCATCGGTCAGGTGCAGCAGTTCCTTGAACACATACTCGTTGTGCTCACCGAGGGCAGGGCCGGGGCCCATAGTGTCCGGGGTTTTGGACAGGCGGTGGCACAGCGCTCGGTAGAGGTGCGGCCCGACCACGGAATGATTGTATGTGCGCAGAAAGTTCTGTGACTTCAGATGTGGGTCTTCGATGATGTCCTTGACGCTGTTCACCACTGAAGCGGCGATCCCGGCATCCTGCATCATGACCTCGACCTCTTCGGCGGTGCGGTCTACAGTCCAACCTGCGATCTGCCTGTCGAGTTCATCTTCGTTCTCCTTCCTAGCCAGGAGCGTGGCAAACCGTGGGTCATCCAGCCATTCGGGCTTGTCCAGTGTCAAGCAGAAGTCCTGCCACTCTGCGTCGGTAAAGATGCTGATGGCGACCCATCGGTCATCGCCCTTGCAGGGGTAGGCGGCGTGCGGGGCGGCATAGTCCACGTGGTTGCCGGAGCGCTCCAGGACGCGGTTGTTGACCTCGTAGTCCATGATAGGCGCGGCCAGGAAATGGGCGCTGGTCTCGAACTGGGACTGGTCCAGGTACTGGCCCTTGCCGGTACGGCGGCGGTAGTCCAGGGCCGCCATGATGGCTGTCGCGCCAAACCTGGGTGCGATGAAGTCGGTGTAGGCGCCCTGGGTCGGCGCCGGGGTGCGGTCCGGCCAGCCGCTTACGTAGGTGAAGCCGCCGATGGCGGCGGCCTGGTAGCCGAAACCGCTGAAGTTGGCGTACGGGCCGCTCTGGCCCATCTGGCAGGTGCTGAGGTAAATGATGTCAGGCTTCTTCTGGCGAACGTTATCGTAGTCCAGTCCCCATTTCTTCATCGTGCCAGGAACGAAGCTCTCCGCCATTACATCGGCCCACATTATCAGCTTCCAGGCGATGGCTCTGCCGGTGGGCTTGCCCAGGTCTATGCTGACCGAACGAACGCTGTTGTTTACCTCGGCGAACCATGGTCCTCTGTCCACGCCCGGTTGCTTGTCTTTGTAAGGCATCATCAGGCGGAGCACGTCTGGCCGGGTATGGCTTTCCACCCGGACCACAGTGGCCCCGCTGGCCGCCAGGTATCTGATGGTCAGCGGGCCGACACCGACCCACGAGAAGTTGGCTATTTTGATTCCTTCTAGCGCGCCCTTCTTCTGTGCCATGAAATGCCTCCGATCAGATTAGAGGTTATCAGTGTCTTATATCACACCGGCTTGCTTGAGCAGGATCAGCCTCTCTTTGCTCAAGCCCAACTCACCTTGGTAGACCTCGGTGTTATGCTCGCCGATGAGCGGGGCGCGGCGCCGGAAGGAAATCGGGGTTTCGCTGAACTTGATGAACGGGCCGCAATAGGTGAGGCTCTCCCCCAGTTCCGGGTGGTCCAGTTTGCGCCAGTAGTCGCGGGCGGCAAGCTGCTGGTCCGTGTACATGTCTTTGGCGTCACTGGCTGGAGCCAGGATGATGCTCTGTTTCCAGGCTTGCTCCCAAAGCTCTGCTTTGGTCTTGGTCAGGAAGAACTCCACGAATGGGACTTCCACCCGGTTGACCTCTTCCTGAGTGACTTTGGCTACGTCGAAGTCTGTCTCCCATTTGTAGTTCTGTAGCCATTCAGGCGCCATGCCGTCGGCGGCCATCCAGTCGACCAGGCGGCGCGTAGAGGCCACCAGGCCGGGCAGCCCCCCTCCGAAAACGGTGAAAGCGATGAATCCGTCTTTGCACGGGTACACCTGGCGCCGACCGACTCCTCCGCCGGTCATCCACAGGGCGCCGACCCTCGAATAGCTGACGCGGTTGACCTCATATATCTGAATGGCTGCTTGAAGCAGCCATACGGTGCATTGTTGTATGGAGACGTCAACCTGCTGTCCCTCGCCGGTAAGCTCGCGGTGCCAGTGGGCAATCAACGAAGCGGCGGCGCCCTCCACGCCTCCGTGGAGCGAGGCTTGTGGGCCGAAGCTGATCCAGTTGGGTGCGCGGTCCGGGTCTCCCATGGTGTGCATGGCCCCGCCGCTGGCCCAACCTGTCAGGTCCGACCCTTTGTAGTGCGCCTTGGGGCCGGTCTGTCCGTAAGGAGTTATAGATGTCATGATCACACGGGGATTGATCTGGCTCAGGTCATCGTAGCCCAGCCCCAGGCTATCCAGATAGCCGGGCTCAAAGGACTCGAGGACGAAATCTGCTTTCTTGACTAGTTGCCGGAAGACATCAGCGCCGTCGGCCGTCTCGATGTCGAGCGTCACGCCCCGTTTGTTGACGCTGTACGCGAACCAGAACAGGCTCTTTTCCGAGTGAGGGATGTCTTTGTAGAATGGGCCCATGCTGCGGGAGGGGTTGCCCTTTGGATCTTCGATCTGGACTACGTCGGCTCCGAGGTCTGCCAGTAGTTTGCCGCAGATCAGACAGCCGCCCTGGGTCAAATCGAGGATGCGGTAGGGTTTGAGGGGCAGGTCTTTACCCGGTTGAGTCATGTCGAACCTCCGCAGAATCTGGATGCTCGCCGCTATTATACCGCAGTCGAACGCGATGTCAAGGCAAGTGAAAAGCGGCCCGGTCCCTGGCTCAGGCTGGATTCAGCCGGCGGGGCGGGCCGCTTCGGGTGCTGGTAGAGCTAAGTCGCCAACGGGGATGCAGGAGTCGACCTGCGAAGTGACGCCGCGGTGTCACGGTGAACCGGGTTGGGGCCTTTCCTCAGTCGGCCGAGGAGTTCTCCTCAGTTTGCCGAACAGCGAGATTAGCTGCCGAGGCAGGCCGATAAAGCCTTCCGGCATGAACAGCAACACCACCACCAGTACTCCGCCAAAGAGCAGGCCGACGTAGTAGGGGAAGCCGGCTAGAAGCTCGCGGGCGATAGTGAGTATGGGCGCGCCCACCATGGGGCCCAGCAGGCTGCCCACGCCGCCCACGACCATGTAGATAACGTAGTTGACAGAGCTGGC
>JAUSJJ010000051.1 GCA_030647705.1 Dehalococcoidia bacterium | reverse complement strand
GCAACTCAGGCGTTGGCTGGTAGCCGTCCTTGAGTGAGACGAAGGCTTTGACTATCTCCATGGCTATGGGGTCCGGCTTGCCGATGACGCCCGCCTCGGCGACCGCGGGATGTTCGATCAGTGCGCTCTCGACTTCAAATGGCCCCACCAGGTGCCCCGCCGAGTTTATCACATCATCAGCCCGTCCCACAAACCAGAAATAGCCATCCGCATCACGTCGGGCACGGTCTCCCGTGATGTACCACCCGTTGCGGAAGCGGGACTCATACAGCTCGCGGTTCTTCCAGTACGTCTGAAACATCGACGGCCAGCCCGGCCTGATGGCCAGATTCCCCTCTACATCGTTCGGCGACTCGACGTAGTTGTCGTCGATAATCGCGGCCTTGATGCCTGGAATCGGCCTCCCCATGGACCCCGGCCGCACCGGCATGAAAGCGTAGTTGGCGATGAGTATGGCCCCGGTCTCCGTCTGCCACCAGTTGTCGTGGATGCCCTGTCCAAAAGCATCCAGTCCCCAGACGATGGCCTCCGGGTTCAAAGGCTCACCCACGCTGCATATGTGGCGCAAGGTGGAAAGGTCATGCTGAGCAGCCGCGTGCTCGCCGACCTTCATGAGCATGCGGATGGCGGTCGGGGCGGTGTACCACACAGTGACCTTGTACTTCTGAATGATCGAGTACCATGCGCTGGCGCGAAAGCCGCCCTCGAAGACCACCTGCGATACGCCGTTGGTCCAGGGCGCCGACATCCCGTAGGAGGTCCCTGTGACCCATCCGGGATCGGCGGTACACCAGTAGATATCGTCGTCGTGGAAGTCCAGCACCCATTTGCCCGTGGCATACTGCTGCACAGCGGCATAATGGACGTGGACGGCGCCCTTGGGCTTCCCCGTGGTGCCGGACGTATAGTGCATGATGGAGTAGTCGGTTGCCCCGGTGCGGATGCCCGCAAAGTTGGGTGATGCGGCCGACATAGCTTTGCGGTAGTCTATCTCGCCGCCGGAGGCCGCGTGCGCGCCCGTCCTGTCCACCACGATGATGTGCTCGAGGTCGGTCAACTCCGGCAGGATAGACTCGATCCGGGCCTTCAGCGCCGGGCTGGTGACCAGCACCCTGGCGCCGCTGTCCTTCAGCCGGTCCCTCACCGGGTCCGGACCGAAGTCGGCAAACAGAGGCCCGACGATGGCGCCCAGTTTGAGGCCGCCGAACACAGAAATGTACAACTCCGGCAGGCGCTCCATGTAAGTGAACACGCGATCGCCCTTTTTCACACCGAGTCCGGCCAGAACGTTGGCGAACTTGTTGGTCTCCCTGGAAAGCTCGCCGAAGGTGTAGCGCTCCGTTTCTCCATTCTTGCCCTCCCAGAAGAGCGCCACCTTGTCCCTCCTGGCAGACATGGCATGACGGTCGATAGCCAGGTGGGCCAGGTTCATCTCGTTCTTCTGCCGGACGCCGAGCTCTTCCTCCATCACAGCCCAGTCAAAGTCTCCACCCAACGGATATTGGTGGTCCAGGTTGGGCCTCACCGCCATCTCGCCGATAACTGGCTTGTCGATCTCGGGGTAGTTCATACTCTCCACTCCGTCCACCTTTGTAGCGACCGAAGGGTCGCTCATGCTGGGCAATAGGATACAACGCGGACTGGGACTGCGTCAAGCTGCCCTGCGGCATGAGTCTCCCGCGACGTTCGACAAGGCATTCCTTCATTGTTAGAGCTCCAGGCTGAAACCCGCAGGCTACCCTCCGAATGCGCCGAATCGCTTCGTCGATGCGGATTGACGATGATTTCCAGGACGTTTGACGGGACGCAGAAGTCTGGACGGAATCTCAGGTTAGTGGTATTCTTCAAAATAGGGGGCGAGTGTGAAAGCAGGAGTTATTTCGGAAAAAGGAATGCGACAGGAAATGGAAGACTACCATTTCCTGGACATGGACTTCGGGGGCAAAGGCTGGGTCTTCGCCGGGATCTACGATGGACATGGCGGCAAACAGGCCGCCCACCACGCGTCACAAAAGCTGCACGAAGTCTTCCTCAGGGCGGTGCTCTCCGGGCTCGCGCCACAGCAAGCGTTTGCCAGAGCCTACGAAACGACCTCTGAAGAGATCAAGGAACAGGACAGCGGGACAACTGCGGTCACTATTTTCATCAGGGAGGGCAGAGTGTACGCGGCCAACGCCGGCGATGCCCGGGCCATCGTGGTCGGCCGCGAAGGCCTTCGTCAACTAACCGTCGATCACCGGTTGGACGACACAACCGAGCGCCAGAGGATCGTGAGGATGGGTGGCCTCGTCAGCGACCCTTATGTGCGCCGCGGACTCAGGGGGCTGATGCCCACCAGGACGATCGGTGACAGCTTCTTCAAACCCGTCGGCGTCATCGCCACGCCATCGGTGCGGGAGTACGAGATACTGAAAGACGATCTCATGGTGGTGGCGGCCTGCGACGGCCTGTTCGACGTCATGAGCAACAGCGATGTGGCTGACTTCGTCAGGAAGTCCCCGCAGCCGGAAAGGCTGTTGGAGGCGCTGAAGCGAGAGGTGTTGGTCAAACGGGGCGGCAGCGACAATCTCACCATTATCGCAGTTTCGCTGGACCACGTACCGGATACCAAGGAGCGCAGGAGACACATCACACGCATATCCGTCGCAAGACACCTCGTCGCCTGGCTCAGTCGCAAACGCTCCGGTTGAAGTATTGGCCTGCAGGAACGTCGACGGGCTCATGGGGAACTGGATCACTCGCCAGCGGCGGGAAAGACGCTTTCCAAACGGCTCCACATGCGTATGCTATAATGAATTTCGCCGGGTGGCAAAACCGGATTCTATTCGAACGGAGTCTATGAGTGGCAACTGTTCCTGAGATCGACCATGCTTTCTTGAGCGCTCTGGCCAGTCAGGAGAACATCGAGATGTTCTCGGTGGCCGATTTGAGAGCCGACACGGTCGATTATCACCGTTTGCCGGCAGCGTCGCTGGAGCCGCTGCACCTGGCCATAGTAATAGGCAAGCGCGTTTCGCCTACCGTGCTCGACACGCTGGAGGACGGGCCAAACCTGATCTACTACCATCACTACCGACAGGTCAATTTCCTGCTGGACAGGGTTGCGCTCAAGATCGCGTCCGAAATAGAAAGCCACGGATACCGGGCCCTTCCAGTGGCTGCGTCTCAGCTAGTGGACTGGAAAGAACAACTTGGCCATGTGTCACACAAAAGGCTGGCGTGGCTCGCCGGCTTGGGCTGGCGTGGCAGGAACAGCCTTCTGGTCTCAGAGAAATGGGGCGCAAAGGTCCGCCTGGCCAGCATTCTCACCAACTTGCCCCTCGAACCGGCGAAACCGTTGAACAAGGACTGCGGCTCCTGCAAGCGATGCCTGGACGTCTGCCCCGCTCATGCCATCAAAGACGCCCCGGCGGACTTCGACAGAGCGAAATGCGCAGACAAGCTGAAGGAGTTCACCAAGACACGGGGCATTGGCGTCAGCATATGCGGACTCTGTGTGAAAGTCTGCTGCGGGTCGGCGGGCTGAGATGGGGGAAATCAGACAGCCGGAACCCGTGATGCTGTTCATAGGCTTGTTGATAGCTCCCTCCTGCGCCCTGGTGGGGGTGTACCGGTCGCTAGAGGAAAGAGTGGGACCGATTGAGCTCAAGAGCCAGATCATGGACTTCGATTACACCAGGTATTACGAGCCCGAAATGGGCTCCGGCTTGAGCAGGCAATTCCTGGCATTCGAAAGGCTGGTGCTCCCGGACGAGTTGCCGAGGGTCAAGATCGCCACCAACGCGTTGGAGAAGGAGCTTGCCCAGGACGGCAAACGGCGCGTCAACCTCGATCCAGGCTATCTTACGGGCGCCAAGCTGGTACTGGTCACCACCAAGGACCATGCTCATCGGCTGTACCTGGGGCGAGGCATCTACGGAGAAATCACGCTGATGTTCCAGCGCGGCAAGTTCGAGGCCCTGCCCTGGACGTATCCTGATTACCGGAGCCAGGGCTACCAGGAGTTCTTCCAGGTTCTACGGGAGAGATACCTTTCGAAAGTGTCGGAGGCGCGATCTTCGGCCAAAGGGGAGCAACCGAAATAGACCCACCGACGGGACTTCGGGGCGACTGGCCCGCAAGCTGCCCTAACGTTTCGGGCGTCACCCCGGCTGCTTGAGCCACGTCCTCATTCCGGCTGGCGTTGGCCAGGCACAACATAGCAGCGCCTGTGTTGACTTGGGCCCCTCAAACGACTTACAATTGCTGATAGACAGACAGGGAGGGAATGTATGGCTGAACCGGAAAGCAACCCGGCTTCTAAGACAAAGGAGATTGAATCCCTCATTGCTCAATTCACCAGCGACAGCGATGCTGCCCGTGAAAAAGCGCGGTTGTCTCTGGTATCCATGGGCGAACAGGCAGTTGTACCCCTGATCGGAGCGCTGAGAGACCGACGACTCCGGATACGCTGGGAGGCGGCGAAAGCGCTGGGCCAGATCGGCAACCCGCTGGCGGCGCCGGCCCTGGTGGAAGCGCTTGAAGACCCTGAATTCGACGTGCGCTGGTTGTCGGCTGAAGGGCTGGTCTCCATTGGGCGGGCTGGACTGGAAGCGATGCTGACGGCGTTGACGAAACGACCTGAGTCGCTCTGGCTCCGTGAAAGCGCGCACCACTTGCTTGCCCATGTTGTAGGCGAGGACACGGAAGTGAACCACCATCTGGCGGACCACCCCGTAAGCAAAGAGACCAGGCTTCGTGATGTGCTCAAACCGGTCATGGCGGCTATCCACGGCTCGCACCCCGTGATGGAAATACCCATGGCCGCAGCGGCCGCCCTCAATGAGTTGAAACGCGCAGGCCAAAAGTAGGGCACTCGGTTTAAGGAAGATGCCCAGGCAAAGTCCCTTGCCCGAACCAGGCCAGTCACTTCCCCCGTGAACGGGCGCATTGGGTCTCTCGCCCCTGTAATACGCCCCGTTTTCACGTAATCGTGAAAACGGGGCGTATTTTCGTTAACGTCGCCACAGAGGTTTCGCGCTGCTCTCAATAGCTCCGAACTTGACAGAGCGGTCATTCGCTGATATCCTCTTGGAACGATACTCCGCCCAGCCGTTCCGTCCATGGTGAAACCAGCCCCTCGATCAAACCTGAGGATGGACATGCATGACCGAGAGTTTCAGGAACCTGTTCTCCCCACTCCGCATTGGTCACATTGAGATCCGCAACCGCGTTGTCTTCTTGCCCCACGGCACGCGTTTCGAAGAGAATGGCCTGCCCGGCGAGAGAGAGACCTACTATTACGCAGAAAGGGCCAAAGGCGGAACCGGCCTCATCATCAGGGGCATCTTGCGCGTGCACGCCACCTCCAAGAGCGGCGAAGAAGTGGCTCTGGGCACTGACGACAGGATCATCCCCGACCTGCGCAAGACCGCTGATGCAGTGCACGAGCACGGCGCCAAAATGGTCCTCCAGATAGGGCATCAAGGACGCGCCATGCCCAGCTTCTTCTCTCGGCTTCCATTGTGGGCGCCCTCACCGATTCCCTGCCCGGCCACCCGCGAGACGCCGCACGAAATGGACCTGGATGAGATACAGGAAGTCGTTCGCTGCTTCGTCCAGACGGCTGCGAATGTGAAGGCATCCGGCATGGACGGAGTTGAGTTGCACGCAGCCCACGGCTACCTGGTCCAGGCATTTCTTTCCCCGTACAGCAATCGCCGAAGCGACCGCTACGGCGGCAGCCTGGG
>JAUSJJ010000049.1 GCA_030647705.1 Dehalococcoidia bacterium | reverse complement strand
AGGCATGTATCGTCTCCGCCATGTGGACCATCTCGGCGATCTTGTCGCGGATATGGGCCGCCTTGCGTACGCCGTTGTAGTCCGCCATCGAAGCCGCGGCCCCGATGAGCACGTCGCCGATGCCCGCTTTGCACCCTCCGTAGCTCTGCCGGTGATACGCGGCGAACCTCTCCACCAGCGTAGCCGTGAAATCGGTCTCGCCGCACATAAAGACGCGCTCCCAGGGCACGAACACGTCCTCCAGCACCACCAGCACTTCCTGCCCGCCGAAGCTGAAGTTCCCCACGTCGATATCGCCCGTTTCGAGCTTGCGGGTATCGCAGGGTTGCCGGCCGTAGATCATGGTCACTCCGGGCGAGTCGGTGGGCACCGCGCAGCACACGGCAAAGTCCTTCTCCTGCTCTCGCATACGAAGCGTGGGCATGACCAGCATGACGTGTGAGTTAGCCGCTCCGGTCTGGTGGGCTTTGGCGCCCCTGATCACAATGCCGTCCCTGCGCCGCTCAGCGATGTGCACGAACATGTCAGGGTCGGACTGCTCGGCGGGGGCCACGCCACGGTCGCCCTTGACGTCGGTCATGGCGCCGGAGACGCAGAGGTCGTTCTGCTGGATCCCTCTGAGCCACTCCTTGAACCGGGCGTGGTACTCGGTGCCGTGTTTCTGGTCGATGTCATACGTCGTGCTGTAGACCGCGTTGATGGCATCCATGCCCACGCAGCGCTGGAAGCAGCAGGCCGTGCGCTGGCCCATCAGCCGCTGCAGCTTGACCTTCTTCACCAGGTCATCCGTGCTCATGAACAGGGAGTTGAACCGGTTCACCGGCGCCACTGCCGGCGGCGATTCGACGGTCGCCAGAGTATCGCTTTCGGCTTCGGCGGCAAGCCGGTAGGTCATGGCGATGGCGTTGATCGAGGGGCGGATGATAGGGTGGTCAACCCAGTTCTTCACCTTCTCCCCGAACAGGTAGAGTCTGAGGTCGAGGTCACGCAGGCTGTCGATGTACTGCCCGGGCGTTTTCAACATGGCATACCTCCCCAAGGGTGGATATCCGCCGATTTTTCGCGTGCTTAATGTAGCAGATGAGGCGAGGCGGCGCAAACGCGGGGCAGCTTCGCGCTCCGGCCTCCCACACCACCTGGCGACGCTCAGATCGTCGTTGCGAGCGCGTAGCAGCGCCGAAGCAACCCGTATCCAGGCAGCCCCTTGCCCCGACCCTCACAAACTCAAGATGAAACGTCTGCCTTACCCACCCGCCCGCCCAGTGAGGTTGTTTCTGAGGCACATCCCTCAGACTCCCTGCCAGAGAAGGGACGCCATCCCTTCTCTGGACTCAACCCTGTTGCCCACGGCGAACCAAGCCCTTGACTTCACGCCCGCGCCTGCCCATAATGCTCTGGCAAGCCAATCCCACGGCAAGAAAGGAGCCCGCGATGGAACTCAAGACCGTGCTCTACGAGAAGAAAGACCGGATAGCCTTCGTCACGCTGAACCGCCCCGAACGCCTCAACGCGTTCAACACGCTGATGTGCGACGAATTGGAGCAGGTGTGGCTGGACATCAAGCGCGACGACGGAGTCTGGGTAGTCATCGTCACCGGCTCGGGGGACAAGTCGTTCTGCACCGGCGTGGACGTCAAGGAGTGGAACGCCACCGGCGAGATCGCGATATCGAGAAAGTCGGGCGGCGAGTATGCGCCACTGCTCATCACCGCCTTGCACAACCGGGTGTGGAAGCCGGTCATCACCGCCGTCAACGGCATCTGTTGCGGAGGCGGGCTGCACTTCGTCTGCGACACCGATATCTGCATCTGCTCCGAAAACGCCACCTTCTTCGATACCCACGTCAACGTGGGCGGAGTGGCCTCCTGGGAGCCTATCGGGCTGACCCGCAAGATCCCGCTGGAAGTGGTGATGAGGATGTTCCTCATGGGCAGAAGCGAGGTGCTCGATGCCAAACGGGCGCTGCAGGTCAGCCTGGTCAGCGAGGTGCTGCCCCAGAAGGAGCTAATGCCGCGGGCCATCAAGATCGCCGAAACCATCCTGGAGAACGCGCCGCTGGCCGTCTGGGGGACCAAGAAGGCGACCTGGAGGGGCCTCGACTTCGGGCTGCAGCACGCGCTGGAATACGGGCTGACCATTCTGCAGGACAACATGAAGAACGAGGACTTCAAGGAAGGGGCGCGGGCCTATGTGGAGAAGAGAAAGCCGCGCTGGAAAGCGAAGTGATTCCTGCTACCGAGCGCATCCGCCAACCATCCCGACGAAGGTCGGGATTCAGGCGTGCGGCAGGCGTATCAGACGTACAGCGTCGAGGCGTCCTTCATATCGTCGTTGACGAAGATGACCAGGCTGCGTACCTCGTCCACCTCTTTGACCAGTTGCTCCTGCTTGATCTGGTGCAGCTCCATTGCGGTGGGGCAGGCGTAGACTTTGCTGCCAAGCTTCTTCAACGCCTCCAGAAGCTCCGAAATGAATGGCAACCTGCCTGTGCCCAGGCCCCACTTCACCTGGCTCCTCACCCAGCTATCGGTCTCCTCTCCCATCATGTTGGTGCAGCCGGTCTTAAGCCGGACGATCCCGCCATGGCCGAAGAGGATACGCACGTCCTTCCCGGTAGCGGCGGCGGCAGCCGCCAATCCCAACGCGAAACAGACACGCTCGTATGAGGCAGTGTTGATGACAAATGCCAGCTTATCCTTCTGTACAGTCACAGTCCTTTTGCTTTTCTCAGAAGAACGAAGTTCACGAGAGACGGGACTCCCCAGCCTCTAGTCCTGCCCCCGAAGGATAACCAGCCGATAGGCGTTGGCGTCCGTCTTCTGCACTGACACAATCTTGTGGCCCTCTTCCTTGATGCTGCGAGGCACGCTGCGCATCGGCTCGCCGTCGTCCAGAGTTACCTCCAGCATCTGGCCTGATTCCATCTCTTCAAGCTTGAGCTTGGCCTTCACGAAGTTCATGGGGCAGAGCACTCCGCGCAGGTCAAGGCGATCATCTATGTGGAATTCAGACATAGAAATTGCCCCCAGCCCAGAACCTACGCCTCTGCTCGACAGTCTTTATCGCCTGCAAGCCCATCGGCTCGATGACATCTGCTATGTATTTCTGAACGCCGACGCGAGCGAAGGTCGCCCCCAGCCGCTCCCGGCCATCCGCGTTTCCCTTGTACCATTCCATCGTTTTCTCCACCAGAGCCAGCGCCTCTTCGTCGGAGACAAAGTTCGCCACCTCGTATGAGTATAGCGGATGCTTGCCGTGTTTGCCACCGGCCCGCACCAACCAGCCGCTGCGCGCCGCGACCATTGCGTCGAGAGGGCATATCTTGATGCAGTCGCCGCAGTAGTTACACTTGCTATCGTCTCTCACCGGAAGCCCCTCGGCCATGGTCAAGGCCTTCTCCTGACAGGCCGTGACACAAAGCTCGCAGCCGGTGCACAGGGCGGCCTCCAGCCGGGGAGATACCTCACCCTGGAAACCGAGGTCAGCACCCCTGCTCCGGGGGCAATCTATCGGGCAGCCGGCAGCACTGATCTTGAACTTGTGATGGCCGGTAGCGACGCCGAAGAAACGCCGGTCGATATCCAGGCACAGACGCTGGCTGTCCGCAACCCCGTTGGGATTGTACGTGCAGCCGGCACAGGCGCCGGGCACTCTGACGCGTGGGCCGCAGGAGGCCACCGACCAGTTCACTTCCTTCAAAGCCGCAGTCACCGCGTCGAAGTTCTGGTAGTGAACGTAGGGTATCTCGACCGACTGCCTCACCGAGATGTGCACCTCCCCACGCCCGTATTTGTCGGCGAGCTCGGCTGCCGTGCGCAGTTGCGTCGAGGTCAACTGTCCCGCCGGACAGCGCAGCCGCACGGTGAACAGGTTCTTCTGGGTCTGCTTGATGAACCCGCCGCTCTTGAGCTGGTCAAAGTCCAGCTTCAGGGCGCGCGCTTCCTTCTTCAAGCCAGACCTCAAAGCTTCCAGCTTTGCCGTTTCATCGTTGGGGGCCATGTTTGCCTCCGTTATGTCTACCTCACAGCCTCCCTCTCCCTTAGGCGGGCCTGGCTAACTTCGACTTCAGGGGCCGGGTGTGAATGCCACACTCGCCGCCACACTTGCTAGTGCCCACCCACCGGCCGGCGCGTTCGTTCGGGTCGCCCGTAATCCGGGTGCAAGGTGCGCAACCTAGTGAACGGTATCCCTTGCCATAAAGTGGGTTCACCGGCACCTGATTCAGGGCGAGGTACTGCCACACTTCACGCTCGTGCCATATCAGTATGGGGTTGAGCTTGATCAAGCCCTTGTCGCGTTCTTCCACCTCACGGAAGTCTGTGCGCGTCCGGCCCTCGGTGCAACGAAGGCCGGTCACCCAACAGGCGACATTCATCTCTTCGATCGCCTGTCGCGTCGGCTCTACCTTGAGGACATCACAACAACGATCCGGGTCTGAAAGATATAGTTCGTCCGGAATGGCCTCATCGCTGCGGAATACCCGCAACTCCGGATACCGTTCCACTTCCTGTCTCATGAACGCCACCGTCTCCGGTGGCTTGAAACGCGTAGTGATGATAAACCCCCGGATACTCGGACTGACGCGTTTGGCCAGATGCCAGACAGCCACCGAGTCCTTGCCCAAGCTGTTTGCGACCACCAGCCTGTTGCCGTTCTCGCGGTATGCCTCATCAATCAGCGCCAGCGAGCGGTCCACCTTCTCAGCGAAGTTGAGGCTGTTCACCAGTTCAGCCGGATTAGCGGATGCCATGTCTTTGAGCATTGAGATGCCCCCCTTTCTCTGTCCTAGATGTCGTATTCTGGCGGCTCGACTCGCCCAAACCTCAAGCGATTCCAAGTCCTCTCATGAAAATAGAGCCAGTAGACCGGTCCGCCACCGCCCCCTAATAAACCCCCAATTGTCTACTCGCATAGTTGCTGGCGTGCTCGATATGTCTTTGAACTTGGCCTAAATACCTTCTCCCCGCTCCACCTGTTCTTTGAATTTTATCCGGCCCCACCCCACATTATCCCAATACCTCTCATGAAAGTAGTA
Source organism: Dehalococcoidia bacterium (assembly GCA_030647705.1). Lineage (GTDB taxonomy): Bacteria > Chloroflexota > Dehalococcoidia > JAUSJJ01 > JAUSJJ01 > JAUSJJ01. The sequence goes on along the minus strand of JAUSJJ010000049.1, from coordinate 2,727 downwards.
AAGAACAAGACGAATGGTGTGAAACATTATTGTTATCACCGATGTCTGTTCCCAATTACGAGTAATAAGCCAGCTAATACCACCGAGAACAAAAACGCCGATAATGCGCCAAACAATCGATTTCAGCCATGACCGTTTTTTTGTTTCTCCAATATAGGCGCACTTTTCGCCGTTGTTTTTCAATTGTACTCACCTTTCCGATTTGAGGTTTTGACTTTTCTAATACAGCCCGTCCCGACATAAGAAACAACAGCGGGAGATACTTTGATGCAATTGCATCGCGACGCCTTGTCTATGCGAGGGTTCATTGATGCCGTTAATTGCCACTTAAAACCTCTGCGTCTGTATAGGTCAGCAGCCGGACTGCCTGGGCGTGTGTTGACTCTCCGGCCTGTGACGAAACGCCCTCCGCCTATCAGATCGCGCCTGACCAGGTTAGTCTCAGCCTCCGGCGATGGCCGGCAGTATGGATACCACATCGCCATCGGCCACGGGGGTCTCCAGCTCTTTCAGAAAACGGACGTCCTCGTTGTTCAGATATATGTTGACGAATTCGTGGAGATGCCCATCGGTCATGATCCTCTGCTTGAAGCCTGGATACCCTTTGTCCAGATTGTCCAGAACGCTCTTCACAGTGCTGCCTTCCACACGTACCGTTCTAGCATCGCCCACCAACTGCCGCAGCACGGCAGGTACTCTCACTTCAACCGCCATTGTCGTTCTCCTTTCGCGGGCCAGCCAGTCTTGCTCAATGACCGGGCGCCGGAACCCCGCAGAACTCCTCGTAGTCGATCAGCCTGGTGATGGTGGGCTTATCGCCGCACACCGGACAGGAGGCGTTCCGCCTCACTTTCAGCTTGTGGAAACTCATGTCCAGGGTATCTATGTAGAGCATGTTGCCGGTCAGCGGCTCCCCTATGCCCAGAATAAGCTTGACCACCTCTGTGGCTTGTATGCAACCGATGATGCCCGGCAGCACACCCAATACGCCGGCCTCCTTACAGCTCGGTACCGAGCCCGGCGCAGGAGGAGTGGGAAAGACGCACCGATAGCAGCCCTTGCCCGGCTGGAACACGGTAGCCTGCCCCTCGAAAAGGAAAATGCTGCCATAGACGTTCGGCTTGCCGGCCAGGACGCAGGCGTCGTTGACCAGATATCGAGTGGGGAAGTTGTCGCTGCCGTCGACCACTATGTCGTAGTCGGCGATGATGCCCATGATGTTTTCAGAAGAGAGGCGGACATCGTAAGGAACCACCTGCGTGTCCGGGTTGATGTCCTTGAGCGCCTCGGCGGCGGAGAGCACCTTGGGCCTGCCCACATCGGACGTGCCGTGCAGTATCTGACGCTGCAGGTTGGTCAGGTCCACCACATCGCAATCGACGACGCCCAGCTTGCCCACGCCGGCGGCCGCAAGGTACAGGGCCACAGGGGAACCCAGACCCCCCGCCCCGATAAGCAGGACTTTGGCCTGCAACAGCTTCGCCTGCCCCTTGCCCCCGACCTGGCGGAGTATGATATGACGGCTATATCGCTCGATCTGTTTCTCGGTTAGCGTCAGCTTCACCAATTGCCTCCACATGAGAGTGGCCTGTTCTGAATCACCTGAGCCGGCCCGGCGTATCTCTATTGCCAACCCCAGGCCCCGTTTGACAAGTTCTAGATATGATACATCGAACCGTGATGTTTGTCTCTCTGCCTGTCGACAAGGTCCTGAAGAGTCACCGATTGCAGCACCTTCCTCATGGCAAGGCCCATCTCCTGCCAAAGGTCCCGGGTCACGCAACCGGCGGAACGCACGCACGTCTCCGGAGCGTCGACGCAGTTCACCAGATAGCACGAACCCTCCAGTATCTGAACCACGTCGCCAAGAGTCACCTCGGACGGAGGCCTGGCCAGCGTGAAACCACCCCCCGGACCGCGCTGGCTCTTCACCAGCCCTGCGATTCTGAGAGGCGCCACCACCTGCTCCAGATACTGCTCAGGAATCGCCTCCTGCCGGGCAACGTCCTTCAACAGAACAGGGCCCTCGCCTTGGCGGGCCGCGATGTTCAGCAGCGCCCTTGTCCCATACGTTGTTTTGCTGGAGAGCTTCATCCGCCTCCTAAAGGCGACTAAGTGCATCGACTTTATCATAAAGCCCATGCCTTGTCAAGGACGCTGGCTTCCGTTCGGGCGGCGCCTATTTGCACCTTCACTGCCATTGCCTTATCATACCCCCAGCCACACGACATGGAAGCCGCTCGCCGGAAAGGAGACACTCGGATGGCACAGATGCACCACGCGATAGAGATTCCGCAACTTGAACAGGTCGGCCTGGTGGTGAAAGACCTGCAGAAGAGCATGGAATCCATGTGGAACAGCTTCGGCATCGGGCCCTGGAGCGTGTATGTCTATCCGGCCTCGTCCCTCCGCGAGATGACATACAGAGGCCAGAAGGGACGGTTTGGCATGCAGGTGGCCAGGGCCAAACGCGGAGCGATGGAGATGGAACTGATCCAGCCCACGGAAGGAGAGAACAGCTACAGCGATTTTTTGAAGGAGCGCGGGGACGGGATACATCACCTGGGCTGGCTGATCGTCCCCAACCTGGCTGAGACCATCAAGGCCATGGCGCAGGCCGGGTTCCCCTGCCTGATGACCGGCCGCACCTATCGCAGCCGTTTCGCCTATTTCGACACGTCCAGCGTCCTGGGAACGATGCTCGAAGGGTACGAGATAGATGAATCG
>JAUSJJ010000048.1 GCA_030647705.1 Dehalococcoidia bacterium | reverse complement strand
ATCAGCGATTGCCCCCGTAGGGCAGGTTTCCCAACCTGCCCGCCGACAATGGTCGGGTTAGGAAACCCGACCTACGAATTCAATCGCTGTTCATGGGGTAGAGGCCCGACTTTTGCCCCCTCCCCTCTTTCCTGCTAGAATAGTCACATTATGTCTTCCGCCAACGTCCAATCCGGCTTTTCCAGCAGATTGATCGCCTCCGTGAAGAGTAACCCCTATCCGCTGCTCCTGACTTTTGTCGTAGCAGCCGCCGTGCTGCTGCGGATGTACGGCCTGGACTGGGACCGTGGCTTCTCCTGGTCGCCCCACCCCGACGAACGGGCTATCATCATGAAGCTCCAGAGCAGTATCACCTGGCCTCAGAGCTGGGCGCAGTTCCTGAGCAAGGACAGTCCCCTCAACCCCGAGTGGTTCGCCTACGGCAGCCTCCCGATCTACCTGCTCAAGTCGGTCGGGGCGTTTGTCTCCCTGTTCAATCACAACGTCTGGGGACATGACATCTACCTGGTGGGGCGTGCCGTGTCCGGCCTCTTCGATGTGGGCACGATACTCCTGGTCTATTTCATCGGCAAGAGACTGTATAGCCGCAAGATCGGGCTGCTCGCCAGCGCTTTGGTCGCGTTCACCGTGCTGCACATCCAGCTCAGCCACTTCTTCACCGTGGACAGCCTGCTCGCCTTCTTCGTCACGCTCACCATCTACTTCTGCGTGGGCATCATGCAGAAGGCCGACACCAGGAGCATCGTGCTGGCCGGCGTGGCTCTGGGTCTGTCCCTGGCCACCAAGATCAGCGCGGCGCCGCTGGCGCTGGCCATCGTCACCGCCTTCGCCCTCTACTGCGCCACCAGCAAGAAGGACACCCAGACGCTGCTCAAACAGGTGATCACCGGCCTGCCTCTGGCTTTCCTGGCCATGGGCATCACCTTCGTCATCACCGAGCCGTACGCGTTCCTGGACTACGGCCGGTTCATCAAGGACAACCTGGAGCAGAGCGGCATGGTCAGAGGTACCGCGGACTGGCCATTCACGCGCCAGTACATCAACACCACGTCATACCTCTACCATGTGCAGCAGTCCACAGTGTGGGGCCTGGGGCTGTTCCTGGGTCTGGCGGCATGGGGCGGCCTGGTCTACTCCGTGGCTGTCGCCTTCGTGCGACGGCGCAGCCCCGAAATCCTGCTGCTGTCCTGGATAATACCCTATTTCCTGATCATCGGCTCTTTCCAGGTCAAATACCTGCGATATCTGTTGCCCATGACCCCCGTGCTCTGCCTGATGGCGGCAGCCATGCTATTCAGCTTCCGCGGCTGGCTGAAAGGGAAGTGGCGCCTGCTCGCCAGCGGGGCCATCGCGGTTATCGTGGTTTCTTCGATGTTCTACGCCATCGCCTACGACCGCATCTACGCTCAGCCTCACCCGGCGGTCGCAGTTTCCGAATGGATCAACTCCCATGTTCCTGCCGGCAGCAAGCTGGTGAAGGAGCACTGGGAAGAGGGCCTGCCCAACCTCGGCGCATATGGCGCGGAGCCGGAGCTGCCTATATACGATGACGACTCGTCGGCCAAGGCTGCGGACATGGCCCGGAAGCTGGAGAGCGCCGACTACCTGGTGATCTTCTCCAACAGGCTCTACGGCACCATCCCCAGGCTGCCTGAGCGCTACCCGATGACCAGCCGTTACTACCAGCTCCTGTTCTCGGGGCAGCTTGGCTTCGAGCTGGCCGATGCCTCCGCCAGCTATCCAAACCTGTTCGGGGTGACGCTGGTCGATGATACCTTCGCCCGGCCCGGCCTGCCGGCGCCCGCCGGACTCGATTCGTTCCTGCCCCAATCGCCGATCACGCTTAACCTGGGCTACGCGGACGAAAGCTTCACCGTCTACGACCATCCCAAAGTGATGTTATTCAAGAATGTGAACCACCTGACTGCGGCGCAGGTACAGCAGATGTTGACTACAGGCGTCCCGACACCCACGCCGGAATCGCAGCTCCTGCTGTCTCCGGCGGACGCCGAGGCACAGCAGTCCGGCGGCGCCTGGTCCGAGATATTCTCGCGGGACAGCCTGCCCAATCAGTTGCCGGTGCTTTTCTGGCTGCTGGTCGTGGAGATGTTCTCGCTGGCTGCGCTGCCCCTGACCATGTACCTCTTCCGCTCTTTCGCCGACCGGGGCTACATATTGGCCAAGACCATCGGCATCCTGGTGATAGCCTACCTGACCTGGCTGGCCGCCAGCGTCCACGTGTTGACCTTCTCCGCCGGCACCACCATGCTTGCGCTGCTCATACTCGCCTTGTCTTCCGGGTTTCTCGCCCTTCGCTTCAGGGCTGAGCTGGCGGACTTCGTCCGGCGACGTTGGGGCGTCATCGCCCTGGGCGAGGTGGTTTTCCTGGTCGCGTTCCTCGCGTTCTACCTTATCCGCCTTATGAATCCGGACCTGTGGCATCCCTACCGCGGCGGCGAGAAGCCCATGGACTTCGCCTACTTGAACGCCGTGATCAAGAGCACCTATATGCCGCCCTACGACCCGTGGCTCAGCGGCGGCTACCTCAACTACTACTA
>JAUSJJ010000046.1 GCA_030647705.1 Dehalococcoidia bacterium | reverse complement strand
ACGGTGGCACGCTCGATGTCGCTTGTGGCCCCTGTGGTCATCTCGCTGAACTTGAGCTGTTCCGCCACACGGCCCCCAAGCAGAGTGGCCAGGGTATCGTTGATCTGGTTACGTGTGTGCAAAGAGCGGTCCTCATCAAGGTGCCTTGTGTACCCGAGCGCCATACCCCTGGCGACCACAGATATCTTATGCACGGGAGATGAGTGAGGCAGCATCTTCGCTACCAGCGCATGCCCCGCCTCGTGATAGGCCACCAGCTCCTTCTCGTGGGCACTGATCAGCCTGCTCTTCCTCTCGGGACCCGCTATCACCCTGTCGACGGCCTCTTCAAGCTCGGAGAAGCCTATCTTCTCTTTGTTGCGCCGCGCAGCAAGAATAGCTGCCTCGTTGACCAGATTAGCCAGGTCGGCGCCGGAAAACCCTGACGTCTGCCTGGCCAGCTTCTCCAGGTCCACGCCTTCCATGAGCGGTTTGCCCTTGATGTGGACCTCCAGGATAGCTTTTCTGCCCTTGATGTCCGGCAGATCCAGCACTACCCTTCGGTCGAAGCGACCGGGCCGCAGTAGCGCCGGGTCCAGGATATCCGGCCGGTTGGTGGCCGCTACAACGATGACGTTGGTGCTGCTGTCGAAGCCGTCCATTTCAACCAGGATCTGGTTGAGGGTCTGCTCGCGTTCATCGTGCCCGCCACCCAACCCCGCCCCACGATGCCGTCCCACGGCGTCGATCTCGTCTATGAATATGATGCAGGGCGCATTGCGCTTAGCCTGATCGAACAGGTCTCTCACGCGGGAAGCACCCACACCCACAAACATCTCCACGAACTCGCTGCCGCTGATGGAAAAGAAGGGTACTCCCGCTTCACCGGCCACAGCCCTGGCCAGCAACGTCTTCCCGGTGCCGGGGGGACCGACGAGCAAGACACCCCTCGGGATACGAGCGCCCAACGCCACGAACTTCTGTGGGAACTTCAGGAACTCCACTACCTCCTGAAGCTCCTGCTTGGCCTCTTCCACGCCGGCCACGTCGCCGAAAGTCACGGTAGTGCGGTTGCCTGCAAACAGCCGGGCCCGGCTTCTGCCGAAGCTCATTGCCTGGTTGGAGCCGCCCTGTGCCTGTCTCATCATGAAGAAAATGAAGCCGGCAAAGAAGAGCAACGGCAAGAAATTGATCAGGATGCCAAACCAGTTGCCCCAAATGCCGTTATCCTTGACGTTGATTGGCAGGGAGCCTGTGGACACCCCAGCCTGCTGCAGTATCTCGACGAGACTGGAGCCGGGCTCCTTTCTTGACTTCAAGACATCCCCAGTGATAGTGCTCACCGTGAGGTTGTCTCCCTCAATGTCAATCTGCTTGACCTCGCCATCCTTCGCCATTTCAACCACCTGGCTCAGCGGCACCTCTTTGTCGGGCTGGCCGGGCGAGAACAACGTGAAGAACAGCGCTGCCAGCGCTATTATCACAAGCAGGTATATGAAGCTATTCTTGATCCATCTAGAACTCATATGTTTGGTACTCCACCTTCCTCAAGCATCCATTATACCAGAAACCGGAGAACGACAACAGCCTCTCATGCTGTCCATAATCCGTGGATTCTTTGTACAGCTCAAAGGTGTTGGATAATCGGACGGCCTTCACCCAAGAGGTCTTTCCAGTACCCCAGGCTGGAAGCCTGGGGCATCCCGCCTGAGGCGGACTGCGATGCCATGCCCACGGCTTCAGCCGTGGGTACGAATCCACGGATCAGGGGATGTCGCGTCCGATGAGCGACGGGCACCCCCTGCCCGCTCCCCACCACCAGATCTGCTATTGAGGATAACGCCTTCGGGCGACAAAGGTTACTGACTTCACTTGTTCACCCACTGGGCCGATGCTATAATAGCAGCCAGCTTGCAGCAAAGGAAAGAAAATGCAGATCAGGCACGTAGGCGTTGTCGGGACCGGGGCCATGGGCGCTGACCTAGCTGGAGTATGTGCGCGATTCGGATACAAGGCAACACTCAGAGGCCGCAGCGGGCAATCGGTTAGTCGAGGGCTGGATGGCGTCCGCAGCCACCTGGCTAAGGCTGTTCAACGCGGCGAAGCCACGGCTGAGGACAGAGATGCCACGCTGGGCCGGCTGAGCGGCGTTACAGCGCTGGAAGACCTGGGTGAATGCGACCTCATCATCGAGTCCATCATCGAGGACGCCGAGGAGAAAAAGAGTATCCTGTTTGCGATGGACAGGATATGTGGCCCTGAAACCATATTGGCCACCAACACCTCGTCCATTCCGATCATCGAACTTGCTGCTGTCACCAGGAGGCCCAGAAGGGTCATTGGCCTCCACTTCTTCAATCCTCCACGCGCAATGAAACTGATGGAACTGGTGTCCACCATAGTGGCCGACCCGGAGGTAGTGGAAACCGGCCGACAGTTCGGCAAGTCACTGGGCAAGACAGTAGTCATGTGCAAAGATACGCCCTCATTCATCGTCAACCGCCTGTTCATTCCCTACCTCACCGACGCGGCAAGGGCTCTAGAGGCGGGGGTGGCTTCCAGGGAAGACATCGACCAGGCCATGGTGCTGGGAGCGGCCATGGCCTTTGGCCCCCTCGGCACGATCGACTTCCTCGGCGTGGACGTCATCTACTACATTGCGGAGAGCCTTTATCAGCAGTACAAAGACCCGCGCTACTCACCTCCTCCCCTCATGAAGCGCATGGTCACCGCGGGGCGCCTCGGGCGCAAGACAGGCAAGGGGTTCTATGATTACAGCAAGTAGTCCTCCGTGGTAAACCCTTTGCCCGCAGGCCGTCTTGATCAGCCATTCCTTTCCATTGTCATACCCGCCTTTAACGAGCAGAGCCGCCTGCGCCAGACGCTGGCCACAGCGGTGAGCTACCTGGAGCAACAGCCCTATTCCTGGGAGATACTGGTCGTCGACGATGGCAGCACCGATGATACCCCTCTGATCGCGGCGGACTTCGCCGGCAGCCATCCCGGCGTCAGCGTGGTCAGGAACGAACACCGGGGCAAGGGCTATGCCGTGAAGACCGGGATGCTGGCAGCGCGCGGTTGCTTCCGGTTCCAGTGCGATGCCGACCTCTCCATGTCGCTGGAGGAACTGCCCAAGTTCCTGCCGCCCAACCTGACCGACTACGACATCGCCATCGGCTCGCGGGAAGTCGCCGGCGCCAAGCGCCTGGATGAGCCGTTCTCCCGCCACCTGATGGCCCACAGCTTCAACCTCATCATCCGCCTCATTGCCGTGCGAGGGCTCAAAGATACACAATGCGGCTTCAAGTGCTTCCGGGGCGAGGTTGCTCAGCGGCTCTTTCCGCTCCAGACAATAGACGGGTTCGGCTTCGATGGGGAGATTCTGTTCCTGGCGCAGCAACGAGGCCTGCGCATAGTAGAAGTGCCTATTGTCTGGCATCACCGTGGTCAGAGCAAGGTACACCCGTTCCGGGATAC
>JAUSJJ010000041.1 GCA_030647705.1 Dehalococcoidia bacterium | reverse complement strand
GGACCTGGTTGTGATTGACGAGATCGGGAAGATGGAGTTGTTTTCGTCGGCCTTCAGAGACGCAGTGTCTCAAGCTCTGGCTGGAAGCAAACCGGTGCTTGGCGCCTTGATGCTGGCGCCGCACCCCTGGGCCGATGCCATCAAGCGTCACGCCGAGGTGCACGTGGTAGTGTTGACCAAACAGAATCGCCAGGAGGTGCGAACCGCGCTCAAGTCCTGGCTGAACTCAATTGCGAAAGAGGAGGAGCATGAGCAAGACCCTGGTACTGATCAAGCCTGACGGAGTGCAAAGAGGGCTGTGCGGCGTTATCATCGAGCGCTTCGAACGGCGCGGGCTGAAGATCGTGGGGATGAAGTTGATGCATATGGACCAGGCCCTGGCCAGAAGGCATTATGCCGTCCATGATGGCAAGCCGTTCTTCAAAGGGTTGGTTGACTACATCACTTCCACCCCGATCGTCGCTATGGTGCTGGAGGGGAAAGACGCCGTGGAGGTGGTGAGGCGCACCATGGGAGAGACTAACCCGGCAAAGGCCCCTTTGGGAACTATCAGGGGCGACTTCGCCCTCGAAATCGGGCGCAACCTGGTCCACGGGTCGGACTCGGACGAAAACGCGGCAAAGGAGATCGCGCTCTTCTTCTCGGAGAAAGAAGTCCTGAGCTACAACCGCGACTACGAAAGGTGGATCACTGAAAGCGTCCCGTTCTAAGGGCTACTGCATTCTTACCAGGGGAACAGCCTTGTTCCATAGCGATTCCAGGCCGTAGTACTCGCGTTTTTCTGCGGAGAACACGTGGACGACGACAGACCCCATGTCGATGACAACCCAGCCGCAGTCCGCCGTGCCTTGTTTCTGGCAGTAAACGTTGGGGCCAGCGCCGACTGTCCTTTCGATCTCACGCGTCACGGCTGAGATCTGTCTTTCTGTATCGGCGCTGCAGAGGACAAGGTAGTCTGTGAAATTGCACACGCCCTGCACATCCAGGAGCAGGACATCCGTTGCCTGCTTGTCAGAGGCTACGTCAACGATCTTCTTGGCTAGCTCTACTGGTTCCAGAACCGGCACCTCCCACTCATGATCAATTCAATTATAGCACATCTCGATGGCGACGCGGGAATCTACAGCCTCTACTCACCATGACCGGCTGGTGGAGCGGGTTTGAACGTGCAGGAAGGCCTGCTATATGCCGCGGGCGTCCTGAGGCCTTTCCCCCAGCACTACGGTTCTGCGGGAGAACGTCGTGCCTTGCCGCACAGTCACCTCTACTGTGTCGCCTACCTCCAGTCTCCATAGCTGCCTCAGGAGGTCCGCGCTCGACACGATGTCCGTTTCGCCGAAGCGGACGACTACATCCCTCGTCTTGAGCCCGCCTGCTTCTGCCGGACCGCCGCCTTGCATCGTGGTGATCAGGGCGCCCGTCCTTTGGCTCAGGCCCATCCTGTTAGCCATAGGGGGCGTGATATCATCTACATCCAGGCCCAGGTATGGATGGTGGGACTTGCCGTATTGGACAAGGTCATCGAAGCAATGACTGGCAGTGGCAACGTTGATGGCGTAGCCGATGTTCTGCCCTGCCGCGCCTGCGCTGTTTATCCCGACTATTTCACCCCGCAAATCGATTAGCGGCCCGCCGCTGTTTCCGGGATTGATGGCCGCATCCGTCTGGATGATGTCGTAGTTGTGAATCTGGTCGATCGAATACGAGCGGCCGAGATTGCTTACCACGCCGGCGGTGACCGTCGGTCCCCCCTGCCTGGGCGAAAGCCCCAGAGCATGACCGATGGCCACTACCCAATCGCCGACCTGCATGCGGCTGGTATCGGCGAACTGCGCTGTGGGGAAACCACGCCCATCGATTTTGACCACTGCCAGGTCCATGACTTCGTCCAGCCAGACGCCAGTCGCCTCATAGACCTGCAGGTTCTGCAGTGTGACCTCGACGCGTCTGAAGCCCTCGACAACATGCCTGTTGGTCAGGATGTAGCCGTCTTCACGCATGATGATACCGGAACCGGTTGCTGAAGCGCCGCCGAGCTTGCCGTTGGGGTCAGTCTCCACGAAAATGTACACCACGCTCGGCATTATCTTGTTGACCACAGGGGACAGAGAAGGGAGTATGGAGTCGGAAGGCAGAGCGACGACAGGAACCGGCGTCGGAGTTGGGAGCATTACTGGTGGGGCGCACGCTCCGACGAGAAGCAACGCGGCGGGCAAACAAAGGGCCATCCCACGCCGTGACGTCCGGTGTAGCTTCGCCAGCACCTTCACGATCATCTCTCGCAACAAAGATCCTTCCTCATACCTCGCCACGCAGGTCCTACATATATGATACAACATCCCGGCCTGGCTGCGCCACTCAACGCCGCCGGGGGCACGGTCAGTTCAGCGTCTATCCCAGAGCTTCAGCCAGTGCAGGAATACCCGACGCTTCCTGGTCGTCGACCTGGTCCATAAACGACGTCTGTTTTCCCAGGCTGGTCATGCCGGGAAGCCAGATGAAGCGACCGGCACGCCTGGTGACCACCCTCATCTTCTTCAGTTGCTCCAAAGAAGTGATACTGTGTTCCTTCCGTGCTTCCAGAATCCTGTTCGCCGATGTAGGCCCTATGCCAGGCACGCGCAGCAGTTGGTCATACGTGGCCCTGTTCACATCGACGGGGTAGAGCCAGGGCTGTCTTTGCGCAATCGATAGCTTGGGGTCATTCTTAAGGGAAAGATGGCCATTTTTGCCCAGGGCCAGTTCGACTTCCTGCGGGGAAAAGCGATAGACCCTGAGCAGCCAGTCCGCCTCGTAGAGGCGGTGTTCCCGCATAGGGGGTGCGGGCCTGACTGCTTCCAGACGGGGGTCGCCGACAGAATAATATGCGCTGAAGTACACCCTTCTCAGCCCGATCTCGCGGTACAGGCCAGCCGTGGTATGGAGGATGTCCTGGTCCGTCTCACCGGCCGCGCCGACGACGAACTGGGTGGTCTGACCCGCAGGCGCCAGCTTCTCGTTGGCGGCGGTCAGGCGCTTTACCCAGCGCATCGGCTCCAAGATGCCGTCGTAGATGTCTTTTCTGGAGCTGAGCTTGGCCAGGTGATGCGCCGTGGGCGCCTCCATGTTGACGGAGACCCTGTTTGCCAGCTTGCAGGCAGCCTCGACGCAATCGAAGGTGGCGCCGGGCAGCATCTTGAGATGCACATAGCCCTTGAACTCGTAGCGCCGGCGCAGAATATCGACGGTCTTTATCATGCGCTCCATGGTGCTGGAGGCGTTGCCGGCGATGCCGGAGCTGAGAAACAGGCCTTGCACCAGCCGCTTGGCGTGCAGTTCCATGAACAGCCTGGCCAACTCCTCTGGCTGGAAAGCAGAGCGACGGACGTCCCGGCCGACCTGGT
>JAUSJJ010000039.1 GCA_030647705.1 Dehalococcoidia bacterium | reverse complement strand
AAAGGCTTGAGGGATACTCTGGAGATGTGTTTGAAGAGCAGGTCTTTTCTTCGTTAGAAGGGCTGTCAACTATCCGGCTTTCAGGACACGAGGCAAGGTCGATATCCGCGTTTAGGGTAAGACGATTCGGAGATACGATTGGGTTAGAGCAGGCGCTATGACAGAGTGGGCAATCATACGCCGAAGAGTCTTGCGGCATCGCGGGCATGTCTTGGTAAAGATGCGCGTGATGCGGGCTAATCGTCCCCTCCACGGAGCCTGCAAAAACAGGGAGCGAAGAAACCAATAAAAGAATACCGATAACGATTACCAATCCGATGGTCTTAGTAGAGATTTGTTTCACGTCGCCAATTATATATTAGTTCTATTCAGGAATCAAATACGTATTCGAGGAGGCTCCCGCGAAACTACCCTGCAGACGCGTTAGACGGGGCATCGAAAACGGCATCTACCCCATTTCTACTGGTTTGGCAGCTTGAAGGAAAGCACGATCCACCATGAAAACGGAATAGTTACCCCATGCGATTTCCTGCGAAACGCATTTGTCGACAATCCAACTCGTATCTGCGGGCCTCCGAAGAACGCGACCTTCCTGTCTGTCAGGTGAGATTTTGCTCGTTTCGCGGGATGCTCTCGAGGGGAATAGCTGACGAGGCATAAGAAACACTCCGCTAGCCCGTGGCGTGGGCGCCAATGAAACGGAACCCACCGCAAAGGTCTTGGATTACCCGGTTCCTCCCCTCCGTTTGGGCAATGGCAAATGGATAGGAAGCTAGCTCAGGGTGAAGTAGAACGTCGCGCCTTTTCCTACCTGGCCTTCCGCCCACACCTCGCCCCCGTGGCGACGGACGATGCGGTGCACGGTAGCCAGCCCGATCCCGGTCCCGCTGAATTCCTTCGTACCGTGCAGACGCTGGAACGGCTTGAAAAGCTTGTCCGCATATGCCATATCGAACCCGGCCCCGTTATCGCGAACGAAATACGCCTTCCTGCCATTGTGGTCGATGGCGCCCATTTCGATTCGCGGTGAGGCGACCTTGCTGCTGAACTTCCAGGCATTACCGATGAGGTTCTGGACCGCCAGCCGCAGCAGATTGCGGTCTCCGTAGGCGGTGAGACCTGAAGCAATGGTGACCTTCACCTTTCGCCGGGGTTCAGCCTTCTGGAGGTCCGAAACAACTCCTTTGGCCAGGTCGTCCAGGTCTACGCTTTCGTGGCTTAGTTCGCTGCGGGTTATCCGGGACAGCCTGAGCAGGTCATCGATAAGGCGGCCCATCAGGTCGCTCGAGTCCTGTATGTATGCCAGGTACTGCTTGCCCTGTTCATCCAGCTTTTCGGCGTAGTCTTCAAGCAGCGCACTGCTGAAGCCCTCCATGCTCCTCAGCGGCGCCCTCAAGTCGTGGGAGACCGAGTAGCTGAAGGCCTCCAGTTCCTTGTTCGCGACTTCCAGCTCGGCGGTGCGTTGTCTCACCTCTTCTTCCGCCTGCTTGCGATCGGTGATGTCTTTGCCGTAGGTCCTCATGTTCTGGCCCTGTGGCAGAGAGGTCACCGTTTGCTCATAGTACCTGCCGCCGATCTTCAGCTCCCGGTTGATTGTGGCGTTTGCCGCGAGCATGGCTTGCGGCAGGCCTGCGTGGTAGGGGTGCTTGTCGCCCGCCGCCTCCACCCCGGGAAAGACGTTCCTGGTTGACGGGTTGGCGTAGACGACATTGCCGGCCCTGTCTATCTCCGTCACGAATAACGGGTCGAACTCGGGGAAGCTGGCCAGATAGGCCAGCCTCTCCTCCGCCTTCTTGCGCTCGGTGATATCGCGGTCTACTGATACCATGCCCGCCGGTTCGCCTCTCTTATTGCGGAGCATGAGCGCATGCGTTTCGATGCACACCTGCCGGCCATCTTTCCTGGTGCGCAGCGACTCTGCCTCCATATGCCCGTCCCTGTTCAGCCGCGCGAGCACCTCCGCGCGGGTAGCTCCGATATAGACCGGTTTCAGCACAATGTTATTGAGTTTGCCCATCATTTCGTCGGCGCTGTAACCGTAGATCGCTTCTGCCCCCCGGTTCCAGTACGTGACTCGGAAGTCAGGGGCAAGCGCGATGACTGCATCGTTGACGTTTGCCAGCATCAGGGCCTGTTCGGCAAGCTTGTCCTCCGCCTTCTTGCGCGCGGTCGCTTCCACGATGGCCGGCGCCAGTGCTTCCATAGCCTCCAGGTCCTCGCTTATGTAACCGCCGGCCCTGTTGGCTAGGCCCAACATGCCCATGGTCTTGCCGCCGTGAATCAAAGGCACTCCGAGAAATGATTCTATGGGTGGATGGCCTGCCGGTATGCCGCTGCTGTCCTTGTGCGAGGGTGGGTCATTGGTGAGCAGGCTCTTGCCGTCGGCCACTACTCTGCCATACAACCCGTGGATTCTGAAATCGCCCGGCGCTCTGCGATGGCCGGTCTTGTCATGCATGGCGCATGACTCCCAGCCCATGTTGCTCATCGCGGTGTCATGCAGCAGCCCGTCAGCGCCTGTCTCCACAACAAAACCGAACTCACTTTGCGTAAGCTCAATTGCCGCAGTCAGGCAAGCCAGATCCAGTGCCTCTTTGGTGTCGCAGGTGAGCGCCTCATGGAATACCCGGTTGATTGCCCTCACCGTGGCAGACTGCCTGAGGGTGACTTCTTCCGCCTTCTTGCGCTCGGTGAATTCCCTCTCCAGGTCCTTCTTGGATGCAGTCACCGTCTTCAGGTCGGAGGTCATCCGGTTGAAGGCGCGGGACAGGTCACCTATTTCGTCGTTTTCCCTCACTTTGATCTTGAAATCCAGGTCGCCGGAGCCGACGACTGCGGTGCCGGCCTGGAGCCTCGCTATCGATCTCAATGTACGCTGCTGGACCGTCAGGTAGTTGACGAAGAAAAAGGCGCCGAATACGCCTACCATCGCAAAGATGACGATGAGGTTGTTTCGCCTGAGCTGGTCGGCCTGGTCGCGCTCGAGGTGGGCCAGGTGGGTGGCGTCGGACGCCAGTGCCTGGCTTTGTACCGCGATGCGGCTCCAGGAGACCTGGAGCGACTCGGGGTCGACAGGCTGGCCCGGAGGTGTATTCCCGCCGGCTGCGACTATGCTATCGAATACCTCTTTGAGGCGCTGCCGGTTCGCCTGGATGTTGCCGACGAGGGCTTGCTGTTCGGGACGGTCGACATCGAGGCCGGCCACATCGTTGGAGAATGAGGCGAACCTGGACTGCCACCGGGCGAGCTGCTGGCTTTCCCGGTAGATGACGTAGTCGTTCGAAAGGTAGCTCAGCTCGCTGGCGCCCTGCGCGATGTTGGCGGCGATCTTTTCTTGTTCGTCGGCGTGTTCCAGTTGCCGGTTAGTGATCAAGGCGGAGGCGGAGATGGCAGCCAGGATAACGCCGAACAGGAGCATGGTTACAAGGAATTGTGTTCTGATTCTCAAGGGTTCTCCTCTTCAGCGGATGATGTTCACCGCTTCAGGCTTCACCGCCCTCAAAGCATCTTCGTAAATGTAATCCGCGAAGTCCGGCACCTGATTCTCAGGGGTGAGGTTGTTGGCCATCATCCAGCGGGCCTGGTCTTCCATGGCTGTGATGAGCGACTGGTCGAGCCGGACCGATAGTTCGTGGTCTTGCCAGATGGTTTCGACGTACCTGTCATCGTAGCCCAGGCGCTTCTGCACGATGCCTCTGGCCAGGCTGGGATTGCGGACCAGGTAGTCCTCTGCCTGCTTGAGCGAGTTCAGGAACTGCTTCACCAGTTGCGGATGTTTTGTCGCCCAGTCGCCGGTAGTGACAGCGACGCAATACATGGGCTGCCCGCTTTGAACAGACCAGACCAACGCGTTGTCGCCCAGCCGGTCCTGGATGGCAAGGACATTGGGTTGCCAGGCGACAAGAGCATCCACGTCTCCATTTGTCATGGAGGTTACCGCTTGCGGGGCCTGGACGTCCACAATCGTTATCTCACTGGCGCGGATGCCGTTCAATTCGAGGAACCGGCCCAGCATGAAGTCCGCCGCCGATTTCAGGGGCGCCCCGATCCTCTTGCCCTTGAGGTCAGGGATGTCCCGGATGCCCCGGTCCGCCCTGCCGACAAGCTTCATGTGCATGAACATGTCGATGGTGGCGAATGCTACGATGCGTTGCTTGGCGAACGCCTGTCTGACGATGGCAAGCTCTGCCGCAGTGGCGACGTCCGCTTCGCCCTTCAACATGCCCTCGGCAGCGGCTGCCCCCGATGGATAGGAGTCCTTCAGGGTGACCTGCAGGCCGTTGGCGGCGAAATAGCCCTGGCTCTCAGCTATGTAGATCAGCGAGTTCACTGCCGTCGCCTCCATGCCTACGGTGACCGGTTCCAGCGTGACGGCGTTGTCCGTCCGGGAACAAGACCACGCGACCAGCGCAATCGCCGCGATCGCCACAAGAACGAACGCTAGTCCTCCGCGCCGTATCGATGTCTGTAGATGGCAGCGCCCCATGATACCCTCCTGCGGGCCACAACGATCAACCAGCTAATCTCCGTCGCATGTAATTCTGGCATGACATTTTAACATTTCAGTTCAGATGTTTCAAAGGCGGGCCGGACGAATCTGCACGAGTTCAAACCTGTTCCCGGCTTGTTCGGGCTTCCTGCGAACACGGAGTTCTGCTACGGTTTCGCTTCGGGGGACACACGGGTGTAATTGCAGGCAGGGACTGTGCAAAGCCGCCGGGTCAATATGCAGGCGCCTTCGGGGGAGTCCTGCCTCGCCATAATCCGTGGATTATTTGTACAGCTCAAAGGTGTTGGATAATCGGACGGCCTTCACCCAAGAGGTCTTTCCAGTACCCCAGGCTGGAAGCCTGGGGCATCCGCCTGAGGCGGACTGCGATGCCATGCCCACGGCTTCAGCCGTGGGTACGAATCC
>JAUSJJ010000036.1 GCA_030647705.1 Dehalococcoidia bacterium | reverse complement strand
TATGAACACAATAGATAAAATCACAAAAGAACTAAGCTTAAGAAAGCCACAACAGCTTTCACTCGTTAAATTGGATGCCATCCTTTCAGGGGTTAAGTTGGGTAGAGATAAATTAGAGGACATTGAAGCGAGATTGGTTGGTAATGTAAAGTTTGACACTGACTTCCCCTCCTTTACTTTTGCCCTGGCTACAGGCGTTGGTAAGACCAGACTGATGGCGGGTATGATCGCATACCTCTATTACACCAAAGGGCTAAAGGATTTTTTCATCCTGACTCCAGGAGAAACAATTTATACCAAAACAATCGATAACTTTACTCCTTCGAGTAAAAAGTATGTCCTAGATGGATTAACTGATTTCCCCTTGTTTAACCTGATTACTGGAGAAAACTATAGTTACGCTAACTTCGGTAATCAACTTTTTGAGGCAGTCAACATTTATGTTTTCAACATCCAGAAGATCTTCAACGAGAGAACCGATGTTGAATTTAAGTTCCATCGTTATCAAGAGACATTAGGATCGAGCTTTGCAGAACTTCTGCAACAAAAGGATCTGGTTATCTTAATGGACGAAAGTCATCGATATCGAGGAGTTAAGTCGATTAGGGCTATTAACCATCTCAAACCAGAATTGGGACTGGAGTTCACAGCTACCCCAATAAGTGACAACATTGTCTATTCCTACACCCTAGGAGACGCCATAAACGATTCTAGGCGGGCTTTGGAGAGTTTGGTGGCTGGTAATGGCGCTAAGGGTGGTTACATCAAGATTCCTTATGTTATTGCCAGAAGTGACGACTACACCTACAAAGGTGACCTAGAACTGGTAAAACTTGAGGATGGGATCAGAAGACACCGAGAGAAAAAGGTGCTTATTGAGGAATACTGCAAAAACAATAAATTACCGTTTGTTTTACCAATTACCCTCCTAACAACAAAGAATATCCAGCACGCTAAGGATGTCAAAGCACTTATTGAAAGTGATAGTTTTTTTGATGGCTATTACAAAGATAAAACCCTATTGGTAACCAGTGAAAGCGAGGTTGATTCTATCCATCAACTCCTCCGCCTAGAGGAACCATATCCCGTTAATAAAAATGAAATCGTTATCCATGTCGATAAATTAAAAGAGGGTTGGGATGTTAAAAATGTTTATACGATCATTCCCTTCAGGGCTTCAATCAGTAAGACTCTGATTGAGCAAACTATCGGGAGAGGTTTGCGTTTGCCATTTGGAGAACTGACAGGGGTTGAGGAGCTGGACTCTCTCGACATTATCTCGCACGATAACTTTGCCAGGGTGGTGGCGGTAGCCCACGAAGTGGCAGAAGGACTTGGTGTCAAGAAGGCTGAGAAGAAAGAAGAACTTAAAACTGTTGAAATCAAGCCAACTGATAATAAGAAACTTTGGGTTAAAGTTCCTTTAGTTGAAGCAAAAGTTTATTCGAGTAACAAATTGGAATTCTTCCCAATTAAATTGCGTTTAGAGGAGTTAAAGAAGATCAAACCGAGGTTAATTAAAGCAGATATCGTTTCCAGACAAACTGAGGATGCAGGAGAGGTCGTAGTAAAAGAGGAAATCGATCCAGTAAATCGAATCGTAAGATTGATTATCACGGAGATGTCCGAATTCGACATCTCTTTCAAGGCAGTTTTACAAAAGATTGTAAAGCATTATCTTGACCAACTCCAGGTTACTGATAAGGAATTGTCGAAGTTAGTAAAGCTTCACGAACAGTCAATCCTGAATTATATCTGACCTCAATTGCAGGAGCGACTACAAGAACAGACAACGATTTAGTTTGGCGTGCTTGACGAGGAACTTCCATTTGAATCTTATCTGAAAGTAGTAAAAGCTTCCGCTGTTCCATTGGATAAAGACGAGGTGAGCGA
>JAUSJJ010000034.1 GCA_030647705.1 Dehalococcoidia bacterium | reverse complement strand
GGATTCTGCATCATGCAGGCACGCCGGATTTCTTTTTCAGCTTCAGATAGTCGGAGGTCACTCTTTCCTGAATGTGCTTGATGGCATCGTCGGAGAGGTGACGGAACCTGCCCTGCAGCTTGAGATATTCCTGCACCGGCCTGATCTGCGGGAAGTCCATCGAGAGCTTGTATTCCCCGTCGATCACTTCATAGAGAGGGAAGATAGCGGTCTCCACGGCCAACCTGCCGATGCGAACCGCAATGTCAGGCGCGCAGCGCCAGCCGGTCGGGCAGGGTGAAAGTATGTGCAAGTAGGCCGGCCCGTTGCACTTGAGCCCACGCTTGACCTTGTCCATCAGGTCGAACGGATAGCTCGGGCAGGCAGTCGCCACGTAGGGAATATTGTGCGCGGCGGCGATGGCCGGCATGTTCTTCTTCCAGGTGACTTGCCCCATGCTCACCTTGCCGGCTGGAGAGGTGGTGGTCGAGGCGCCAAACGGCGTGGATGACGACCTCTGTATGCCGGTGTTCATATAGGCTTCGTTGTCAAAGCAGCAGTAAAGCATGTGATGGCCGCGCTCCAGAGCGCCGGAAAGCGCCTGCAGGCCGATATCGCTGGTGCCGCCGTCTCCGGCTATGGCCACAACCGATATCTTGCTTTGCGGCAGCTCTTCCTTCCTCATCATCGCCTTGAGTCCTGACTCAATCCCGGAGGCTACCGCAGCCGTATTCTCGAACAGCGTATGGATCCAGGGAAGCTCCCAGGATGTCTCAGGCAGCGGAGAAGCCACAATCTCCATGCAGCCGGTGGCGTTGACCACAATGGTGTTCCGGTCGAGCGCCTTGCAAACGAGGCGCACAGCCAGCGCCTCGGCGCAGCCCACGCAGGCGCGATGCCCCGGGGCGAAAAACTCATGCTCCGGCAGCAGCTTGGGAACGAAGACGTTGAACTTATCCATAGGACTACTCTCTCACCCCGATCATCTCGAACTCGGACTCCATGCCCTTGTGGGCCATATCACGGGCCCGCATGATCAGGGCCTCGAAGTCCTCGGGGGTCATATCCCTGCCCCCCAGCCCGCCGATGAAACCGAATACCTTTGGCTTCTTCTCCTGCATGTACAGCGCCGACTTCACTTCAGAGCATACCGGACCACCCGGCCCGCCTGGGGACAGCGCCCGGTCCAGCACTGCCAGCACGTCGGTGTGCTGTACCGCATGGCGCAGCTCCTCGAATGGGAACGGGCGCCACATGCGCAGCTTGACCAGTCCCACTTTCTCACCACGGGCCCTGAGCTCGTCGACGGCTACGCTGGCCGTCTCGCCGAAGCTGCCCATGGTGAGCAACAGGACGCGGGCGTCTTCGGCCCGGTAGGTCTCCACCGGGTGATAGTGCCGTCCAAAGAGGTCTGCGAACTCCTGCCATGCCTTGAGCATCGTCGTCTTGGCCTGCGTCAGCGCCATTTCCTGGGCCTTCTTGGCCTCGGTGTAGTGCACCGGCGTCGCGAAGGCGCCCATGGTCACCGGCTTGGCCGGATTGAGCGGCAGCGGATAGTGGTTCGGAGGCAGGAAGCGCTTCACTTCAGCTTCGTCGAGGAGCATCATTGGCTCGATCACGTGAGTCAAGGTGAAACCATCGAGGTTCACCATGGTCGGCAGCAGCACGCCGGGGTCTTCGGCTACTCTGAAGGCCCAGAGCGTCAGATCGAACGCTTCCTGGCCATTCTCGGCAAATACTTGAATCCAGCCTACATCTCTGGTCGCCATCACATCGGAATGGTCGCCCCAGACGTTGAGCGGGCCTGACAGCGCCCGGTTGGCCACGGCCATCACTATGGGCAGCCTCATGGCGGTGGCTATGTACAGTACCTCGTGCATCAGCTCCAGGCCCTGGCCGGCTGTGGCAGTGAAGGTGCGCGCGCCCACAGCCGCAGACCCAAGGCAGGCGCTCATTGCCGAATGCTCGGACTCCACGGGGATGAACTCAGCGTCCAGTTCTCCGTTGGCCACCATCTCCGCCAGGCGCTCGACGATGTGAGTCTGAGGTGTGATGGGGTAGGCGGATACAACGTCCACATTGGCCAGCCGGGCTGCCTCGGCCACGGCCAGAGAGACCTCAATGCCAACACGCTTGGTCATTACTCAGTCTCCTCAACCATTGAAATAGCGCCCGTGGGACACTCGCGGGGGCAAATGCCGCAGCCCTTGCAATAGAACAAATCGGCTTCGAAGTACCCGTCCTTTCGACCGCGGATGCAGCCTTCAGGGCAGAAGATGTAGCAGAGGCCGCACTTGATGCACCGCTCGTTCTTCCAGATTGGCCGCTGGGAGCGCCAGTCGCCGGTGCGGTAGGCGCGAGCGCTTCCCGGCTGGGTGACAATGCACCCGATCTCGTATTCTCTCCAACTCGGCAGCTTAGGCAATGTGGCTACTCCTCTATCACCGTCTTCCGAAAGGCCTCTTTCATGGCGTCGGCATTGCGCTCTGCCAGATGCCCGAATCGGTGCTTCAATGGTTCCCGCAATGATTCCATGTCGACGACGCCGGCCGCTTTGATCAGGGCGCCGACCATGGTGGTGTTGACGATGGTTACCCCCAGCACTTCACGAGCGATGGCGGTGGCGTCCACCGTGGCCACCCGCTGTTTCAAATGCAACTCCGCCTTGAGCTCGGCCGGGGACTTCTTGGTGTTGGCGATGAGGACACCGTCCTCTTTCAGGCCGGCGGCCACATCCACGATCCGCAGCAGGCCGGGATCGAGGACGACGACCACATCGGGCTTGGCGATCTCAGCCCTGGTCCGGATAGGTTCACCTGTGCTGACTCGGTTAAAGGCCAGTACCGGAGCTCCCCGTCTTTCGGGGCCGAAGCTGGGGAAAGCGCGAGCGTTCTTGCCCTCAGCTATGGCTGCCAGCGCCACAAGCTCCGCCGAGGTTACGGCCCCTTGGCCGCCCCGGCCATGCCAGCGGATTTCGATCATATTGTTGTTCTGTTGAGGCAAGTTCAGATTATACCTCCGGCTCGAAGACTGCCCACGGATTTGGGAAAAACGAACTGAGGATAACTCAAGACCGCACAAAAGTCAACGAGGACCATTGAACCGATCTGGTACCCCTGGAGGGACTCGAACCCTCGCTACCAGCTCCGGAGGCTGGTGCTCTATCCTCTGAGCTACAGGGGCAGCACGCCGCTTTCTCCGAAAAGGGATTGCCCGGAGTTATCCCTTAACGCCCCCGCGTGTCATCACGACTTACCATGATACCGTAGAAGACGTTCTTTTGCAAGGCGCTCTAAGTAGTCTTGACAAGGTGAAGCTCCTTGTGCTAGTATTACCGCAATTCAGGGCCTTTGGGCCAATGTTTACGTATTGGTACTTACTTTTGGTGGCTTTTGGCTCACCAAACCTGAATCAATTATCCAACTTCTTTCGCCAGGTACTTGAGCGACCCACTTGAAGGAGGGCTTAGGCCCAATATCTCGTGTATCACGAGCCCAGGTACTGGCAATCTCGTCCGTATCTACGATCATGCAAACAAACAGGCAGAGGGCCTGCGCACCCTTGGAAGGTGCAAGGCAGAAGCTCGAGGATGCGCCAGGCTTCTGCGATGAGAGTTCAGGAATTCACATGGAGGTGAACCTTTGAGGAAACTTATTGTGCTAGCGGTCACGGTGTTGGTCCTGCTCAGCATGGTGCTGGCCTCGTGTACCAGCACACCCACCGCGACACCGACCAAGCCGGTGCCTACCGCGACTGCCACCCAGCCGGCGCCCACCGCGACCAGGCCGCCCACGGCCACTCCGCCGCCTGGCTCGACAGCGACCAGCGTTCCAACCCCGACGCCAACGTCACCGGCGCCAACCGCGACTCCCCCGCAGCCGACTCCGACCGGCGCTCCTCAGTTGTTGAAGTTCGGCGCGCATCTGGCCCTGTCCGGGTCAGGCGCACTCTGGGGACTGGCCGGACAACGCGGCAACAACATGGCCAAGGATGAGATCAATGCGGCCGGCGGCATCGTCGTTGCCGGGCAAAGGTACTTGCTGGACAACGTCGTCTACTACGCTGTCAAGTACATCCCCGACGATGGCGTGAAGGCGGCCAACACGCTGATCTTCGAGGACAAGGTCAAGTTTGTGGTGAACACTGGCGGGACCGGGACATCACTGGCCAGCGCGCCCATCT
>JAUSJJ010000031.1 GCA_030647705.1 Dehalococcoidia bacterium | reverse complement strand
AGGGCGGCACGGGCATGGTGATCGTGGAGATTACCTGCGTCGATCACCCCCTGGGCATTGCCATAACCCGCCAGCTTGCCGCCGACGATGACAAGTACCTTCCCGGCCTTTCTGAGCTGGCCGATGCAATCAAACGCCACGGGGCCCGCGCGGTGCTTCAGCTTCACCATGCAGGCAGGGAATCGCATGCGGAGAACCTCCAACCGGTGGCGCCCTCGGCTGTCACCCTCGGCGTGCGTGGCGCCCGCGTGCCCCGGGAACTGACCATCGCGGAGATACAGGGACTGGTGCAGAAGTTCGCCGGCGCAGCGGCGCGGGCCAAGAAAGCCGGCTTCGATGCCGTTGAGATCCACGGCGCCCACTACTATCTCATCGGGCAGTTCCTGTCGCCCGCCTCGAACCAGAGAAAGGACGCCTACGGCGGCAACGTGCAGAACCGCGCCCGTTTCCTGCTCGAAGTGATCGAAGCAGTCAGGGCAGCCGTGGGCAAGGACTATCCCATGTGGGCGCGGCTCAACGGCCGCGAGTTCGGCATACAGAACGGGCTGACGCTGGAAGATGGCGTGGAAATCGCCAGGATGGCGCAGCAGGCCGGAGTGGACATGCTCCACATCTCGGCGTGGGGCATGGGGGAGCACGCCGCTTTGCCCTCGCCGTTTATCCCGGGTGAGCTGCTGCCGCTGGCCGAGGCTGTGAAGAAGGTAGCCACAGTGCCCGTGATGGCGGTGGGCAGGCTCAATGTGGAACTGGCAGAGAAAGCCCTGGCGGAAGGCAAGGCGGACCTGGTCTCGATCGGCCGCGGTCTGATCTGCGACCCGGAGCTCGCCAACAAGGCGGCCTCGGGCCGGGCCGATGAGATCGTGCCCTGCATCGCCTGCTTGAAGTGCGGGGACGCCGCGGTAAACAAGATGGCCGCGCTGCGCTGCTCGGTGAACCCTGCCGCAGGCAGGGAGGCAGAGTTCGTGCTCAAGCCGGCTTCCCGTTCCAAGAGGGTGCTGGTGGTGGGTGGAGGACCGGCGGGCATGGAGGCGGCCCGCCTGGCGGCGATGAGAGGACACCGCGTGCTCATCTACGAGAAAAACGACGGGCTGGGCGGGCAGTTGCTGCCTGCGGCTGCGCCCCCAGGGAAGGACGACATCGGCAGGTTCGCCGCCTACCTGACCGGCCAGGTACGGAAGTACAAGATAAATGTGGAGTTGAACAGCGAGGTCACGCCCGCCCTGGTGCAGGAGCTGAAGCCCGATGCCATCGTTGTGGCCACCGGCATCAAGCCGGCCATCCCACCCATCACGGGACTCAGCACCAGCGGCTACGTCACGGCGGAAGACGTGCTTACCGGAAAGGCGCAGACAGGCGACCGGGTGGCCATCATCGGCGGAGGCATTGTCGGGTGCGAGACTGCGGAGTACCTGGCCGATAAAGGCAGGAAGGTGGCCATTCTGGAGATGATGCCCAAGCTGGCCACGGGCATGGTATTGTTGCCTCGATGGTTGCTTCTGAAGAGGATATCGGCCAAAGGCATCAGAACGTTGGTAGGAGTCAAGGTCGAAGAGGCAGCCAGAGACAGAGTGACCTTCGTCGGCAAGGATGGCAAGAAAGAGGCCATCGAGGTAGACAGCATCGTGCTGGCAGCCGGCGCCAAGGCCAACAACGACCTGTACCAGCAGATCAAGGGCAGCGTTCCCGAGGTCTACCTGGTCGGCGATGCACGGGAGCCCTGCAGCATCATCGAAGCCATCGGGGAGGCGGCACGGGTCGGCTACGATATCTAGATCGAAGAACACGCGGGGGGCCGCAGTCCCCTGACCCTGCGGCCCCCTTTTTTCTGCGCACAAGACCCCGCTGAGCAAAGCTCCAGTGCGTCGACTTGGCTGGTCCCATCCCATTGCCACGTCTCCCTGGATGTGGCATAATCAGCCTTATGAGGGATTGTGAGTTCTGCAACAGATGAAGAGGGTAGTAGCCATGATCCTCGCCGGCGGCGCCGGTGAGCGGTTGAGCATCCTGTGCGGGGCGCGGGCCAAGCCCGCGGTACCCTTCGGGGGGAAATACCGCATTATCGATTTCACCCTGAGCAACTGCGCCAACTCCGGCATCGACCGCGTAGGAATCGTAACCCAGTACTATCCTCAGTCCCTGGCCGCTCACATCGGCGTGGGCAAACCATGGGACCTCGACCGGACCGACGGTGGCATCACGCTGCTTCATCCCTACGTCTCAAGGCGGCAGGCGGAGTGGTACAAAGGCACCGCCGATGCCATCTACCAGAACTTGTACTTCCTGGAAGACCAGCGCTGTGACGAAGTGGTCATCCTGGCAGGCGATCACATCTACACCATGGACTACGCCCAGATGGTCGAGTATCACCGGCAGAAAGAGGCACAGGTGACCGTGGGCATCGTGCAGGTGGCGCCGCAGGATGCCAGCAGGTTCGGCATCGTCAATCAGGACAAGGACGGCCGTATCACCGAGTTCTACGAGAAGGTAGCTGAGCCCAAAGGGACATCCGGCTCCATGGGCATCTACGTCTTCAACAGAGACCGCCTGGTGAGCTGTCTGGAGGAGAACCAGGAGCGCAACCAGGGCTTCGACTTCGGTCGGGATATCTTGCCCCGGCTGATCAAAGAGACCAGGGTCTACGGCTACACCTTCAAGGACTACTGGCGGGACGTGGGCACAGTGGAAGCCTACTGGCAGGCGAACATGGACCTGATTGTAGACCTGCCGGACTTCAATCTGTATCGGCCCAACTTGAGGGTCAGGACGGCCCTCCGCGCCTATCCCCCGGTGAAAATCGGACCGATGGCCCACGTTTCGAGGAGCATTATCTGCGAGGGCGCCATCATCGTCGGGCAGGTAGTCAACTCGATAATCTCCCCCGGAGTCTTCATTGAAGGTGGCTCCGTCGTCAAAGATTCCATCATCTTCTCCGATGCCATAATCGACGGAGGCGTGGTCATCGACCGTTCGATACTTGACAAGAACGTCCGGGTAAGAGAGGGCTGTTACGTAGGCTGGGGGCGTGATTTTCATCCCAATGAGCAGGAGCCTGCCCATCTCAACACCGGCATAACGCTGGTGGGGAAAGGTGCCCAGATACCATCAGGAACGCGCATTGGACGCAACTGCAAGATCAACCCCTGGGTGACGGCGGGCGACTTCCCCAGCGATCTCGTCGCCAGCGGCGGCACTGTGGGCGCCAAGGAAACAGGGAGGTACAGGGTGTGATTGCGAGCGGGTCTGTTGTGACCTCTGGAGACAACCAAAGGAGGGACGAGAAGTGATTGGACCGCTGAAGGTGCTTTTCGGGGCCGCTGAGGTCAGTCCCCTGGCCAAGGTGGGGGGGCTCGCCGACGTCGCGGGGTCTCTGCCGGCAGCCCTGCGCAAGATGGGACACGATGTTCGCGTGGTCATGCCGGGCTACTCGACCATCGACCGCAACAAGTACCCGGCTAAGCCACTCAAGGAAATGGCGGCGCCCTTCCTGGGGCGTACTGAGCCGGTCGCCATTTCCGAAACAGCTCTGCCCAACGGCGTCCCGGTCTATTTGCTGGAGAACCAGCATTACTATGACCGGAAGGCTGTCTATAGCGAGCCGGACGACCTGGAGCGCTTTCTGCTTTTCTCCCTCGCTATTCCTGAACTGCCGGGCGCCGTCGGATGGCAGCCCGATGTCGTCCATTGCCACGACTGGCATGCGGCGGGGGCGATAAGCCAGATCAAGACCGCACGTTCCCCCAGTTTCAAGGCCAGCGCCACCGTGATTACCATTCACAACATGGCCTTCCAGGGCTGGTTCGACCAGGGCTTTGCGGCCAGGGCAGGTATCGAGCGCTGGGTTCCATCTGACAACCCCATGCGTCAATACTTGTCCAGCCTCCTGGGTTCGGCGATTTACCACAGCGACTACATATCCACGGTCAGCCAGACATACGCCAGGGAGATTCTGACCCCCGAGTACGGGGAGAAGCTGGACACACTCCTCAGGTTCAAGAAGGAGAGGCTGGTCGGCATAGTGAACGGGCTGGACTACGACGAGTTCAATCCGGCTACCGACCGCTTCCTGGCAACGAACTACGATGCTTCCAACCCGAAGGGCAAAGCCGCCAACAAGGCCGCGTTGCAAAAGAAATTCGGTCTGCCGGCCTCCCCTGACCTCCCGTTGATCGGCATGGTGGGGCGGATGACCGAGCAGAAGGGGCTGGACATTGCCACAGAGGCGCTGGCCGATCTGCTCAAGAACGAAAACATCCAGGTGGTAGTGCTGGGGACGGGACAGCCCAAGTACGAAGAGATGGTGCGCCAGTTAGCTGCGGAGCACCCCTCCCGGATGTCGGTCGTCATCGGCTTCGACGCTCCGCTGGGCCAGTTGATCTACGGTGGCGCCGATATGTTCCTGATGCCTTCGAGGTTCGAGCCCTGCGGCCTGGGCCAGCTAATATCCTTCCGCTACGGCACGGTACCTATCGTGCGCCGCACCGGAGGTCTCAATGACACCGTGGCGGACCTGAACCAGGACCTGAGCTCCGGGACAGGTTTTGTATTCGAGTTGTACCAGTCGCAGGCTTTGCTGGCAGCCATGCGCAGGGCGCTCGCCGCCTTCCGCACCAACAGAAAGGGGTGGCAGGCCCTGGTGGCCCGCGTGATGCGGCAGGACTTGTCCTGGGACGCTTCAGCGACGAAATACGAGGCCATGTACCGGCAGGCGCTGGACTACGTGGCTCGCACGAGGTAGTTTACAGACGATGGAGACAACGATACACTTCGGCACCGACGGCTGGCGAGCCGTGATGAATGACCGGTTCATCTTTGGCAATGTCCGGCTGGTGGCGCAGGCGATAGCCACGTTCCTGATCAAGGAGAAGCGCTCAAGCCAGGGGGTCGCCGTCGGCTACGATGCCAGGTTCATGTCGGAGCGGTTTGCTCAAGAGGTGTGCAGCGTCCTGGCAGGCAACGGGATCCCTTGCTATTTGCCTGCACGAGACATCCCTACGCCCCTGACCGCCTACTCGATCGTGGACAAGCAAACAGCGGGCGCCGTAATGATTACAGCCAGCCACAACCCATCCGAATACAACGGGATGAAGTTCATGCCCTGGTACGTCAGCCCGGCCGGGCCGGAGATTACCTCGAAGATAGAGGCTGAACTGGCGACGTTGGAGCACAACGGCGTCCGGGCAGCGTCCCCTTCGTCCGCCGAGTATCGCAACCTGGTGCAGCCGATGGACACGTGGCCGGCCTACGCCCGCCATATCGGCACTCTGCTCAAACCGCCGCAAAGCCGTCATCGAGTGGTGGTGGACCCCATGTACGGCTCCGGGCGCGGTTACTTGAAGGATGCTCTTGCGGACAGGGGCGCATCGGTGGAGGAGATACATGGCTGGAGAGACCCTCTCTTCGGCGGGTCATCTCCTGAACCGTCCGCCGAATCGCTCAGAGAGCTGAGTGAACGGGTGAAGGAGACCGGCGCGGACCTGGGGCTGGCCGGAGACGGCGATGCCGACCGTTTCGGAGTGGTGGACAGGGACGGCGCTTATGTGACGCCCAACCAGATCATCGCTCTCCTGCTGTGGCACCTGGTCAAAAACCGGGGCTGGAAGGGCCCGGTGGTGCGCACGGTCACGGTGACGCATCTCGTCGATGCCATCGCCAGGGACCTGGGCCTTGACCTGGTCGAGACGCCGGTGGGCTTCAAGTGGGTGGGCGAGGTGATGAGGGAACAAGGGGCCGTTCTGGGTGGCGAAGAGAGCGGCGGCCTGTCTGTGAAGGGGCACATCCCGGAGAAGGACGGCATCCTCGCCAACTGCTTTGCCCTGGAGATGGTCGATACCGCTGGCGCCAGCCTGGGCGAGCAGTTGGAGGTCTTGTTCAAGAAATACGGCCGGTTTTACAACGGCCGGGCCAATGTCCGGGTTTCGGAGGAAGCCAAGGCGGAGCTTATGAAGCGCCTGACCCAGGACCCGCCTCAGACGCTTGCCGGCAAGCGCCTGGTCGAGGTCAACAGGAAGGACGGCGCCAAGCTTATCTTCGACGACCAGAGCTGGCTTCTGGCCCGGCCTTCCGGCACCGAGGACATGGTGAGGATATACCTGGAGGCCCACACTCAAGAAGATTTGGCCGCCCTGAAGCAGGCGCTGTCTAAGACCTACTCCGCGCTACTGCCGCCGCTGTAGAGGGGCGCCCCCTC
>JAUSJJ010000029.1 GCA_030647705.1 Dehalococcoidia bacterium | reverse complement strand
AGGCGCTGGGTCGCAACCCCGAAGCGAGGGGCGCGATCTTGACCAACATGATCCTGGCCATCGCGTTCGCTGAAGCCGTAGCCATCTACGCACTCCTGATTGCCATCATACTGGCTATGGGCATTGGCGCTGCATAGGACTAGGAACAGGGAGGAGATCATGGAAGAGCAAGGAATTCCGACCTTCATGGTGATACTGGCTTCCACCGTGATGCTGTTTGCCGCATCGGTGGTGGCCGCCATTCTGGTCTGGGTGCTCCTGACGGCGTCATTAGCCCCCATTAAGTAGGGTTGCCGGTGGTTGCCCCCGACTTAAACGGGCAAGGGCTGGCCCCGACCCCGGTTGAAGGGGCCTTCAACAATGATGACTTATCCCGTAACACGCATACATTCAGGGGAGGACGGACGTGGGCATAGGCATTAACTGGCAAGTGCTCGTGGTCCAACTGATAAACTTTGCCCTCCTGTTTGGCCTCTTGGGGGTAGTGCTCTACAAGCCCATCCTCAAGATGCTGGATCAGCGCGCGCAGCGCATCAAGGAAAG
This sequence comes from Dehalococcoidia bacterium, assembly GCA_030647705.1. Lineage (GTDB taxonomy): Bacteria > Chloroflexota > Dehalococcoidia > JAUSJJ01 > JAUSJJ01 > JAUSJJ01. Next base: position 6,760 of record JAUSJJ010000029.1, on the reverse strand, counting down.
CATTGAGCAGGCGGACCAGGTCAAGCAGCAGGCGACTCTAGCCGGAGAACAGGTCAAGGCCCAGGTGGAAGCTGCTCGCAAAGATGGGCAGGTGTTGATAGCCCAGGCCACTCAGATCGGCGAGCGAGTGAAGGAAGAGGCTAGACAACAGGCTCGCGTCGAGGCCGAGGCGCTCGTCGCGAGAGCACGCCTCGAGATACAGCGAGAGCGAGAAGAAGCTATCGAGGAGCTCCGTCGCGAGTTCGCAGACCTGACCGTGCTGGCGGCAGAGAAGGTTATCCACGAGTCTTTGAACAAGGCGGCCCACCAGAAGGTGATCAATGAGGTACTGGAGAAGAGCGCCATTCTACGGAAAGGCTAAGGCGAACTGATGGCAAGCGTTTCAGCAAAGAGGCACGCCCAGGCGGTCTTCGAGATTGCTCTGGAGAAGAACGAGCTCGATAAATGGCTGGGCGACCTGCGCACCGTATCCAGTATTCTCAGTGACCCTAAGCTGGCGGCTCTGCTGGAGAACCCGAAGATACACTTTACCGCCAAAGCCAGGGTGATCAATGAGATAATGCCTGGAATCGGCCGGTTGCCCCGGAATCTGGTGCAGTTGCTTACGGCAAAGGGCAGGTTGGGCCTGGTTCCGGACCTGGCCCGTGAATACGAACGGCTGGTCAACGCGCATCGCGGGATCGAGCGTGCGGAGGTCATCGCCGCGGTTCCCCTGACCGACAAGCAGAAGGAAAAGATCACGCAGCAACTGTCCTCCATGACAGGGAAGAAAGTCGCCGTGGATGTGCGGATAGACCCTCGCATCATCGGGGGCCTGATGGCGCGGATCGGAGATACGCTGGTTGACGGTAGCGTGCGCAGCCAGCTTGCCAGCCTCAGAAAAGGACTGGCGTAGGCTGCGGACCAGGTGGGTTTGGGAAGCGTGCGGTCAGCGTGACACAATACAGAGACAGGGGTGAGGCAAATGGCTCTTAAAGGGAAAGACATCACTGCTATCATCAAACAGCAGATTGAGCAATTCGGCACTACCGTTACTGCTGTGGATGTAGGCACGGTCATAGAGGTCGGCGACGGCATAACCCGGATCCACGGGTTGTCCGGCGTGAAATACAGCGAGCTGATCGAGTTCGCTAACGGCGCTCTCGGCATGGCGTTGAACCTCGAAGAAGAGAGCGTGGGTGCGATCGTGCTGGGTGATTTCTCTCAGATCAAGGAAGGCGACGAGGTTCGGGGCACCGGGCGTATCGCTGAGGTCCCGGTAGGCCATGCGCTTATAGGCCGCGTGATCGACCCGCTTGGGGTGCCACTCGATGGCAAAGGCCCCTTGAAGACCACCAAGGTCCGCCCCATAGAGCGTCTGGCCCCCAGTGTGGCCTGGCGCCAGTCAGTGAACACCCCCGTGCACACGGGCATTAAGGCTGTGGACAGCATGATCCCCATCGGCCGGGGTCAACGTGAGTTGATCATCGGCGACCGTTCCACCGGCAAGACCGCTATTGCCCTGGACACCATAATCAGTCAAAAGGGCGGCAACCTTACCTGCATCTACGTGGCCGTGGGTCAGAAGGCCTCCAAGGTGGCCAACACCGTGGCAACCCTGGAGAAGTATGGAGCAATGGAACATACGGTGGTGGTGGCCGCGAACGCCTCCGACCCGGCGTCGCTTCAATACCTTGCCCCTTATGCAGGCTGCGCCATCGGAGAGGAGTTCATGGAGGAGGGCAAGGATGCGCTGGCGGTCTACGACGACCTTTCCAAGCACGCCTGGGCCTACCGCCAGATATCGCTCCTGCTGAGGCGTCCGGCCGGCCGTGAAGCCTATCCCGGCGATGTTTTCTATCTGCACAGCCGCCTTTTGGAAAGGGCGGCCAAGATGGACGCAGCACATGGAGGCGGCTCGCTCACGGCGTTGCCTATCATCGAGACTCAGGCCAATGACATCTCAGCCTACATACCGACCAACGTGATTTCCATCACCGACGGCCAGATCTACCTGGAGACCGACCTGTTCAACGCCGGCATCAGGCCGGCTATCAACGCCGGTCTGTCGGTCTCGCGCGTCGGCGGTTCCGCCCAGACAAAGGCGATGAAGCAGGCGAGCGGCGCCCTGCGCACGTTCCTGGCCCAGTACCGCGAGCTGGCTGCCTTCGCCCAGTTCGGCACCGGTGATCTGGACAAGTCCACCAAGGCGCAGTTGGAGCGTGGGCAACGTGCTCAGGAGATCCTGAAGCAGGGCCAGTACGTTCCCATGACCCTGGCCAGAGAAGTGGCCATACTCTTTGCCCTGAGCAGCGGCCTCCTGGACGACGTGGCCGTGGAGAAGCTTGGCTCGCTCGAGGCAGCGCTTCACAGCTACTTGGAAACCAATCACCCTGATATCGTGAAGAGCATCAACGAGCAGAAGGCGATGGGGCCGGAGGTCCTGGAGGCCTTGAAGAAGGCCATCGGCGAATGTAAGACGAGCGTCCCGTACTAGGAGATAGACTTGGCCAACATACGGCTGATCAAACGGCGCATCCGCAGTGTCCAGAGCACTTCGAAGATAACCAGGGCTATGGAAATGGTGGCTACCTCCAGGATGAAGCGTACGCAAATGCGTATGCTAGCCACTCGCCCTTATGCGGAGAAGATGGTGGAGATGCTGTGTGACCTCGCGGCGCAACCTCGGCCCGAGGGTACCTTGAACCCGCTGCTCGAGCGACGAGAGGTGAAGAACGTAACCGTCGTCCTCATCACCAGTGACCGGGGCTTCTGCGGCGGCCTGAACACTAACGTCAACCGGGCGGTGTCAGAGTTCATTCTGAAACAGAGTGCGCCGGTCAAACTGATCACCGTGGGCCGGAAGGGCCGCGATTTCATGTGCCGCCGAGGACAGAACGTGGTCGCTGAGTTTACGGGTCTGGGAGATCAGCCAGTTGTAGCGGATACCACCGCGATATCGCGCCTTGTTATCGATGACTACTCGGCGGGAAAGACCGATCTGGTGTACGTGGCGTATCCGAAATTCGTCAATGTGGTAAGCCAGCGTCCGGCGCTGGAAGAACTGCTGCCGGTAGAACCGGAGGCGGGCGCCCGCAGGAAACATGTCCAAGAGTATATCTACGAGCCCAGCAGCGCCTTTGTGCTGGACAAGCTGCTTCCCCGTTACGTGGAGATGGAAATATTCCACGCGATCCTGGAGACCATCGCCAGTGAACAGGCTGCCAGGATGGTGGCCATGAGAAACGCAACAGACAACGCCAACCAGATCATCCAGGAATTGACCTTGGTGTACAACAAGGCCCGCCAGGAGATGATAACCAAGGAGCTCTTGGACATCGCCGGCGGCATGGCGCAAGGCTAGGTGGGGGCATTGGCTTTCTCTAATCTGGTACTGCAGAAGAAGAGCGGCATCGCTGTCCTGACGTTGAACCGTCCCCGGGTGCTCAATGCCACTGACTCGGATACCTGCCGTGAGATGGTGGCCGCTATCAAGGACATCGAGCAGGACGGGGAAATAGGGGTTGCGATCCTGACCGGCGCGGGGAAGGCCTTCAGCGCGGGTCAGGACATGAAGGAGCTGAGGCAGGTCGGGACTCGCGAGCCTATCGTAGTGTTGCGCACCGCGCTCGCGGCGTTGGCTGAAATGACCAAGCCCGTGATCGCAGCCGTCAATGGCTACTGTGATTCGGCAGGTCTGGAGATGGTACTGACCTGCGACGTGATCGTAGCTTCTGAAAACGCGGTTTTCGTCGACCATCACGCGCGTTTCGGCCTGATACACGGCGGCGGGGCTACGCAGCGTCTGCCAAGGTGGGTCGGCCGGTCAAGGGCTATGGAAATGCTGCTCACCGGGGAAGAGGTTTCCGCGCAGGAAGCTTACGTGATGGGGCTGGCCAGTCACGTGGCGCCTCATGACAAACTGCTGGCAAGAGCAGAGGAATTGGCGCGGAAGATACTTCGGAACGATCCGGCCTCGGTCAAAGGCGTCAAGTTCCTGATCAGGCAGGCCGAGAGAATGGACCTTGCAGCGGGCCTTGAGCTGGAAGGGGCCGAGAACGAGAGGTGGTGGAGGGAAGGCCGCGCGGGATACAACAAGGAGAGGCTGAAGGCGCTCTGGGCAGAGAAAAAGGCGTCGAAGTAAGGGTTATGTCTTTTCAGACGATCAACGTACAGAAGAAGAATAGCGTAGCCAGGATCACACTTAACCGTCCCCAGGCGATGAATGCGATCAACCTCGACGTGGTGACAGAGCTGCGAGAGGCCCTCCTCGATATCAAGAAGGACGATGGTATTCGCGTGGTCGTGATCACGGGGGCAGGCAAGGCTTTTTGCGCCGGCGCTGACCTGAAGGCCGGCCCGGAGGGTGTGGGCAAGATCGTGTCCCAGGGCAAAAAGACCTACCAGGCTATCGAAGATCTCGACAGGCCGGTGATCGCGGCAGTGAACGGCTATTGCATTACCGGCGGCATGGAGCTGGCGATGAGCTGCGATATCATCATCGCTTCGGAGAACGCCATCTTCTGGGATACGCACGGTCGGGTTGGGGCAGTGCCGGGGTGGGGTGGGTCTCAGCGGCTTCCCCGAATCGTCGGCATCATGAAAGCCAAAGAGATGTTCTTCGCCAGCGAGCCGATAACCGCCAGGGAGGCAGAGCGGCTGGGTCTGGTGAACCACGTAGTGCCGGCGGAACAATTGGATGCAGCGGTCCAGGAGATGTCTGATAAGATCATTGCCAACAGCGGGGCCGCGGTTGCCTGGATGAAGTCGCTGGTGAACCAGGGTTCCAGGCTGAACCTGGATGCCGCGTTGCGGCTCGAACCTGACATGGAAATAGCGACACCGGATGCTCCCGAACGCATGAGAGCTTTTAGAGAAGGGCGTCTCCCCAAGCCGAGCCCTCGAAGATAGGCGGGTTTCTAGGAGGAAGCGAATGGCGAACATAGGCAAGGTAATGCAGGTTATCGGCACGGTAGTTGACCTGGAGTTCCCTCCGGACAAGCTGCCGGCCCTCAATAACGCCGTAGAGATAATGCAGGACGGGCATAAACTGGTGTTGGAAGTGCAGCAGCACATCGGCAACAACTGGGTGCGCTGCCTCGCCCTTTCTCCGACCGAAGGCCTTTCCCGAGGAGTTGATGCGGTTGACACCGGGGCCCCCATAGCGGTGCCGGTCGGGCAGGCGACCCTGGGGCGCTTGTTTGACGTGTTTGGCACGCCTCTGGATAGCCTGGGCGAGGTGAAGACTAATGACCGCTGGCCCATTCACCGCTCCCCACCGCCTCTGGAGGAGCAGGAGACAAGCAGCCAGGTAATGGAAACAGGCCTCAAGGTCATTGACCTGATCGCTCCCTTCCCACGCGGCGGCAAGGTAGGCGCCTATGGCGGCGCCGGTGTGGGCAAGACCGTTATCATTCAGGAACTCATCCGCAACATCGCCACGGAGCACGGTGGCTTCTCGGTGTTCTGTGGCGTCGGCGAGAGGTCGCGTGAAGGCAACGACCTGTGGAACGAAATGAAGGCCTCCGGCGTTATCAGCAAGGCGGCGCTGGTCTTCGGTCAGATGAACGAGCCGCCCGGAGTCCGTCTGCGCGTCGCGTTGACAGGCCTGACCATGGCGGAGTACTTCCGCGATGTCGAAGGCAGGGATGTGCTGCTATTCATCGATAACATCTACCGTTACATCCTGGCGGGCATGGAGGTATCGGCGTTGCTTGGCAGGATGCCATCGGCGGTGGGCTACCAGCCGACTCTGGCTACCGAGATGGGCGCCCTCGAGGAGCGCATCACTAGTACCAAGAAGGGGTCAATCACTTCGTTCCAGGCGGTGTACGTGCCGGCCGATGACTACACCGACCCAGGCATCGTCACTACGTTTGGCCACCTGGATGCCGTCATCGCCCTCGAACGGGCTATCGTCGAGTTGGGCATCTATCCTGCTGTGGACCCGCTCACGTCCACATCTCGCATTCTGACCCCGGCCGTGGTTGGCGAGGAGCACTACAGGGTGGCCCGTGGTGTGCAGAGGGTGCTGCAACGCTATAAGGACCTTCAGGATATCATAGCTATTCTGGGCATCGATGAGCTCAGCGACGAGGACAAGCAGACCGTGGCGCGTGCCCGCAGGATACAGAGGTTCCTTTCCCAGCCGATGTTTGTGGCGGAGACCTTCACCGGGATGGCGGGCAAATACGTTCCGACCAGGGAAACCGTGCGCAGCTTCGCTGAGATACTGGAAGGCAAGCACGATTCACTTCCGGAGCAGGCGTTCTACATGGTGGGGAACATCGACGAAGCAGTAGAGAAAGCGAAGAAGCTGTAGGGGCAGCCGGGCGCAGCGGAGGCAAGGACATGGCCAAGCAGACACTGAGGTTTGAGATCATCAGCGCCGACAGGGTAGTATACTCTGACGATGTTGATGTTGTGGTCGCTCCTGGGGTTGTGGGGGAGCTGGCCGTATTGCCGAACCACGCTCCTTTGATGACCGTGCTTCAGATCGGTGAGATCCGCGTGAAGAAGGACGGGCAGGAGGTTTCGCTGTTCACCAACGGCGGTTTCCTCGAGGTCAATCAGAACAAGGTGCTCGTCCTCTCTGACAGCGCGGAGCGGGCGGAGGAGATCGATCTGACCAGGGCCGAAGCGGCCAAGAAGCGAGCCGAGGAAAGGCTGAAACACCTGGCTCTCGATATGGACTTGGCCAGGGTCGAGGCCGCTTTGAAGCGAGCAATGACCCGCGTGAACATCGGCGGACGCCGCAAGAAGGGTGGCCCCATCCCGCCCG
>JAUSJJ010000002.1 GCA_030647705.1 Dehalococcoidia bacterium | reverse complement strand
CCTCGCCGACCACTACCGGACAGAACAGGAAGTTGGCCTGTGACGGCATGGGGGCCAGCATGCCCTGCTTCTTGAGCGCGGCGGAGAACTTGGGCCTTTCATCCAGGATCAGCTTAATGTTCCGTTTGAGGTACTCCATGTCCTTCAGCGATTCCAATATGCCGATCTGGGCGGCGATGTTGACGTTATAGGGCGGCTTCATCTTGTAGAAGAAGTCTACCATCTTGCGCGGCATGATGCCATATCCGGCGCGCAGCCCGGCCAGTCCTGCCCATTTGCTGAAGGTGCGCAATACGATCAGGTTCTCGTACTTGGGAACCAAATGGGCCATGGTCACGCCGCTGAACTCATAGTAGGCCTCGTCCACTACTACCATGACCCCTGTATCGAGCAGTTGAAGGACCTGCTCAGGCGGCGTCAGGGTGGTCGTGGGGTTGTTGGGCGTGGCGATGAAGATCACTTTGGTCCGGTCGTCTACAGCCTTCTTGACTGCCGGCACGTCGATGGCATACTCTTCGTCCCTCGGCACCGGAACGACCCGTGCGGCGCAGACTTCCGCGTTGAACTTGTACATCATGAACGAAGGCACGCAGTCGATGACCTTGTCGCCCGGCTCGATGAACAGCCTGAGCACCAGGTCGATGAGCTCGTCGCTGCCGCTCCCTACCACGATGTTCTCCGGGCCGACGCCTGCGTAGTCCGCTAACGCCTTTTTCAGTTCAGTGTGACCGGGATCGGGGTAGATGTGATAGGACTTGTAGTCGGCCAGCGCGCGCTGGACTCTCGGGGAACAGCCGTACACGTTCTCGTTGCCATCTAGTTTGATCACCTTCTCCATGGGGATGCCGGCCCGCGCGGCAAGGACGTCCACTGGAACGATGGGCGTATAGGGCGCCAGGTCACGGATGTGTTTTGGGACCAGTCTCTCTGTATTCATCAACATACCTCTCGTATCGGCTGAAGGTCAGCCTTCGCCGGTCAGAGTAGCCTTTCCAGCCTCTGCTCGACTGCTCTGGCGTGGGCAGTGAGCCCCTCGGCTCTGGCCAGCGCCGCCGCTGATGGCCCCAGTGCTTTCAGGTCGGCCTCGGTCAGGGCCACCAGGCTGGATACTTTCAGGAAATGGTGCACTCCCAGCGGGGAAGAGAAACGAGCGGTGCCGCTGGTGGGCATCACGTGGCTTGGCCCGGCAACGTAGTCTCCCAGCGCCTCGGGCGAGACTTCGCCCACGAAGATGCCGCCCGCGTTTCTCACCTTCGGCACGTGGCTGGCGGCGTCTTTCAGCAACAGGCACAGGTGTTCCGGGGCATAGAGGTTGGCCAGCTCCAGCGCCTGGTCTACGGTTTCCGTCACTATTATGGCCCCGTTCTTGCTTATGGACTCCGACGCGATCCTGTTCCGTTCCAGCAGCGCAAGCTGCCGATCCACTTCAGAGCTGACTGCCTCAGCCACAGCGTCTGAACATGTGATCAAGATGGCCGATGACATCGGGTCGTGCTCGGCTTGAGCCAGAAGGTCAGCCGCGCAGAGGGCAGGGTTCGCGGTCTCATCCGCGACGACCACGGTCTCGGTCGGCCCCTGCAGTCCGTCGATATCTACCGTGCCGTAGACCTTCTTCTTGGCCAGGGTGACGAAGATATTGCCGGGGCCGCATATCTTGTCCACTTTGGGGATTGTCGTCGTGCCGAAGGCCATGGCGGCGATAGCCTGGGCGCCCCCGACCATGAACACCCGGTCTACTCCCGCGATATCAGCCGCCGCAAGGGTGATGGCGGGGACCGCCCCCTCTTTGTTTGGCGGGGTGCACATCACGATATCCTGGACGCCGGCTACACGGGCCGGAATAGCGGTCATCAGGACTGTGGAGGGATAGGAGGAAGTGCCTCCGGGCACATAGATGCCCACACGCTCCAGGGGACGCACCACCTGGCCCAACCCGGCACTTGAAAAGCTGGTTGCCGCATGTCGTTTTTGTTTGTGATGAAAAGAGCGCACCCGTTTTGCGGCCAGCTTGAGCGCGTTAACGAGGTCTCCACTCACCCGCTTTCGGGCCTGGCTGATTTCGTCTTTGGAGACCTCCAGGTGAGTCAAACTGATGCCATCGATCTTATCGGCAAGCGTCAGCAGAGCGGCGTCGCCGCCGGTGCGAACGCTGTCTATGATAAGGTCGACGGCCGCTCCTGCGGTGAGATCCTCTCCGAAGACCTCACTGATCCTGCGGGAGACCGACGGCGGAAGCGAAGCGGCTTCCAAAGGGGTGCGTCTCAGCAGGAAGCGAGCTGCTGTCAGGTCCCTCACTATCTTCAAATGAGGAGATCCTCCACCATGTAGTGATGACCAGGTCGTTCCTGCCCCGGTCGTAAACCGGCGTGAATCCGTAATCCGTGGATTCTCTGCACAGCTCAAAGATGTCTCACAATCGGATGGCCTTCACCGCAAAGGCCTTTTCCGCACCCCAGGCTTTAGCCTGGGGCATAAACACTGCGTTGCCATGCCCACGGCTTCAGCCGTGGGTAGGAATCCACGGATCATGGTGAATCCGGGAGCGAGGACTAGGCTTTGTCCAGCTCAGCCAGGAGCTTCTGATACGATTGACAGGTGGCGCCGAACATGTAATTGGGTGAAGCCACGGTGATGCCGCTTCCCCCTATTCCCCTCAGGTGCTCCACAGCCTCGATCAGCCTGGCTTTCTCGATCACCAGCGTCACTGCATACCAATTGCCCTCACTGCCTCGCTTGCCGAACACCTTGGCAATTGTGGGGCCCTGAATACCGGCAATCTCCGGACGGGCTGTTACGTGCTTGGCCACCGCGTCCTCCGAGCTTCCTCTTATGTTGGCGGTGATGCTGTAGTAGCCGCCGGCTTGCCGTCTGGCCTCGATCATCTCCAGGATGCGACGTGTTATGTCAAGTTTGAGGGCGCTTTGCTTGAGCAGCCGGCGGTTGCCTACCAGGCAGGCCTGGGACCGGACGATGACCCCATCCGTGAGAGTCTTGAGCCGGTTTTCCCTCAGCGTCACGCCGGTGGCCGTGATGTCCACGATGATATCTGCGTAGCCCATCGCGGGAGCGGCTTCCAGAGCGCCGCTGGCGTCGACAAGGCAGAAGTAGTTCAGTCCCTTGCTGTAGAAGAACTGCTTCACCAATCGATTGTATTTGGTGCAGACCCGAAGCTCCCTGCCCTGCTCCCGCATCTGAGCAGAAAGATCAGCCAGGTCCGCCACCGACGACACGTCGATCCAGCTATCGGGTACGGCGATCACCAGCTCGCACTGTCCGTATCCCATGTTTTCGACCAGAACGATGGTGTCCCCGTCTTCCATTCTGGACTCATAATACCGTTCCAGCCCCACGACACCCAGGTCTGCGCTGCCCTCGTCTATCTTGGACGTGATGTCTGCGGACCGTTGGAACACCACCGCCGCGCCGGGTAGAGCAGGTATCTCTGCCGTGTACCGGCGGCTGCTGGGACGTGAAATCGCGATGTTGCATGACTCGAAAAAGCGCAACGTCGGCTCATGCAACTCGCTATTGCTGGGAACGGCCAGACTAAGGTTATCTCTATCCATCACTCAGTTTTACTCGTCTTCTAGTCGCCTTCCGTCAGTTTCGTCGTTTTGCCCTCTTCGGCCAGTCCCTCTTTAAGGTGCTCGAGGTTGTAGGCGAAGCCGAGGGCGGCGACATCCTGTTCGCCTCCGAGTGCCCGGACCAGCCCGTCGTAGCGGCCTCCGCCGCATAAGGGAAGGCGGTTGCGGTAGATTTCAAATACGGTCCCTGTGTAGTACGCCAGGCCTCGTGCCAGACCGAAGTTGATGCTCACCTGCATGCCCGTGTCCTTGCCCAACAGGTCGCTTAACCGCTCCAGTTGCTCCAGCGGGGCAGCATCTATGCCCTGTTCCGCGGCGATGGCCCTGGCTTTCTTCAGGGCCGGCGCCGGCTTGCCCTTCACTGAACTGAGTTTGGCGACGAGATTCATGGCAGTCTCGACGTGTTCAGGTTTGTCACTGCCCTTCAGTTTCTCCAGGAATCTGGCCCCTATTTCGCTGGCCTGGCGGCTGCCGACGGTTTCTGCCCTCAGTCCGGTAAGCAGCCCTTCGATTGCGGCCTCGGCCTGCTGCTCGGGCAGACAACCTATCAGGGAAACCAGATAACTCTCTCCGGAGGCCGGTTTCAGCGCACCCGTGCTGACCAGCCGGTCCTTGACGGCTGCGATGCTGCCGGCATCTTGGCTAAGCTCCGGAAGGCTGCTCACAAGGGTCGCCTTCACTCGCTCAGAGAGATTCAGCCCGTCCAGCAGGCTCAACACGACTCCTATGTGACCGATGTCAAGGCTGCAATTGCTGAGTCCCAGTTCGCGGATGCCGGCGCAAGCCAGTGCGATTACCTCGGCATCAGCTTCAAGGCCCGTTGCGCCGATAAGCTCCACGCCTTGCTGAGTGAACTGGCGGTATCTGCTGCGTTCCAACGGCTCATAGCGGAACACCGGACCGGCGTACTGCCAGCGCAAGGGCAGGTTGAACGATGGGGCACGCTGGATGAAAGCACGGATCACCGACGCCGTGAACTCAGGCCGGAGGCTGACCTGGTGGCCTCCCTGGTCCGTGAAGGTATACATCTGGGAGGCAAGCTCCCCGCCGGACTTGCGAAGGAACAGGTCGGTGTGTTCCAAGATAGGAGTATCGATTCTGTCGTACCCATGCCGCTTGAAAAGGCGCTGGATGGCGCTCTGAATGGCCCCACGCGCCGCCAGGTCGGCCCCCTGCGCATCGACGAACCCCGGTACGGGTCGAATTATCTTATTGTCCAAAGCCAGTAACCAAACCTCTCTCAATTTTGAGATTGTATTCTACACCAATCAATGTGGCAGTTCAACAACACGACAGTAGTAGACACGAATCTCCATAGTCTTGTTCCCCAAACTACCTGCGAACTGCTATTGACATCCTGCGTGTCACCGGTGTAGACTATTATATGCTATCGACCATACATGTGGCGGTAAAGCAAGATTGGGTACCACTCTCAAGATAACTAAGTCGCTTGGATCGTTGATGACCGAGACGGCGAGAATCTGAAGTCCTGTTCAATCCGCCTTCTCGGTATCACCGGGAGGGCTTTTTTGTTCTCTTCTGGGAGAAGCTCTTGAACAACACCATAACTGAGGTGCCTGGCATCACGGTCGGCCATTACACCGACCTGAAGGCTGCCACCGGATGTACGGTTGTCCTGTGTGAAAAGGGGGCGGTTGGTGGGGTGGATGTCAGGGGATCCGCGCCGGGAACACGGGAAACGGACTTGCTCCGGCCCATGAGCCTGGTCTCAAAGGTCCACGCGGTGTTGCTCGGGGGAGGCAGCGCTTTCGGGCTAGCCGCGGCTGACGGGGTGATGCGCTATCTGGAGGAGAAGGGTTTAGGTTTCAAGACCAGCGCGGGCTGCGTGCCGGTTGTGCCTGCTGCCATTCTCTTCGACCTGTCGGTGGGTGACGCAAAGGTGAGGCCGGGGCCTGAGGAAGGCTATCAGGCCAGTCTCTCCGCCACCGGTCAACCGGTAGCCGAGGGAAGCGTCGGAGCCGGGACTGGAGCAGTGGTGGGGAAGATCCTCGGTGCTTCGAGCGCCACTAAAGGGGGGCTCGGATCATCCAGCCAGAGGCTGGGCAAGGACATCGTGGTGGGAGCTGTCGTGGCAGTGAGCGCATTCGGAGACGTCATCGACCCCGGGACGGGGGTCATCCTAGCCGGTCCCAGGCGTCCTGAAGGCGGCTTCTTCGACACCGTGGAGCTTCTCAGGAGGGCGGACAAGCCCGGACACTATTTCCCAATGAATACGACCATCGGCGTAGTGGCCACCAACGCCTCGCTCACCAGGGAGCAGGCGAACAAGGTGGCGCAGGTGGCGCACGATGGCCTGGCCCGGACCATACGCCCGGTACACACCATGGTCGATGGGGATACACTGTTTGTTCTGGCTACGGGCGAGTGCAAAAGCCCGGTTGACGACATAGCCCTGGGCGCAATCGCGGTTGAAGTGGTGGCTGAGGCGGTCGTCAGGGCGGTCGCGCGGGCAGAGTCACTCGCCGGCGTGCCGGCTGCGCGAGACGTCCAACGGTCACGTTCGGCCAGGTAATGCAGCACCGGCGCTGAGAGTATGCTGATGACCAAGATCGGATTCATAGGGTGCGGCACGGTGGGCACTGCCCTGGCGGTCCGGTTGAGCGCCAGGGGCTACAAGGTGGTGGCCGCGGCCAGCCGCACACGTGCTTCTGCCGAGAGGCTGGCCAGCATGGTGGGCGGGTGCCGTGTTTGCGACAAGCCGGATGAGGTCGCCGGCTTGTCGGAAGTCGTCTTTGTGACGACGCCGGACGATGCCATTCCGGGCATCGTGGCTCAAACCAAATGGCGGGCAGGGCAGGCCGTTCTACATTGCAGCGGCGCCGATTCCGTCGACACGCTGCAGCCGGCCCGGAGTGCGGGCGCCCAGGTTGGTGGTTTTCACCCGCTTCAGACCTTTGCTAGCATCGCCCAGGCGGTGGAGAATATCCCAGGCTCCACCTTCGCCCTGGAGGCTGAAGAACCGTTGTTGAGCACGTTGAAGCAGATGGCGGGGGACCTTGGTGGGCGCTCGGTAGTGTTGGGTCCTGGCGACAAGGTGCTTTATCATGCTGCGGCGGTCATGGCCAGCAACTACTTCGTCACGCTGGTGAAGCTGGCGACCGACCTCTGGCAGAAGTTCGGGGTATCCACTCCGGAGGCGACCAGGGCGCTGATACCGCTGCTCCGGGGCACAGTGAACAACATTGAGAACGTGGGCTTGCCCCACTGTCTCACCGGGCCCGTGGCGCGAGGAGACCTGGGCACTGTCAAAAAGCACCTCGAGGCTCTGGAGAAGGCGGCGCCGGAGGTCTTGCCTTCGTACCGGCACCTTGCGCTGCAGACGATCCCTGTCGCATTAGGCAAAGGTAGAATCAACCAGGAAAAAGCTGAAGAGCTACGCCGGCTGCTTGGCGGCGATTAGGCCCCGAAACGTGGGGAAACCTATCTTGTGAGGTACGGCATGAGGACAATGCTAACCGGTAAGATCCATCGGGCTACGGTCACTGAGGCAAACATCAGCTATGAAGGAAGCATAACCATAGATTCTACCTTGATGAAGGCTGCCGGAATTCTGCCCTACGAGATGGTGCATGTGCTCGATGTGGACAACGGGGCCAGGCTGACAACCTACGCCATCGAAGGCGAGCCAGGATCGGGCGTCATATGTATCAATGGGGCAGCGGCCAGGCTGGTCTACCGCGGCGACAAGGTGATAATCCTCGCCTATCAACTCGCCTCGGAAGAGGAAGCGAAGTCGTGGACTCCCAGGCTGGTCTTCGTCGACTCCCAGAACCGCATTGTTCGCCACTCACATGAAGTGGAGACGCTGGCAGGCGTAGGCAGGTAGGCAGCCCGGCCGGCCTGCCCCGCGCAGAAGGGCCGCGGTTATGACCCTGCGGAGCAGCAATGTTGTAGCCGGGATTCTCAAGGGGTGCAGCCCTTCCACCTGCACGAGAGTCCCCAGGCCAGGGGATTCGGTGGCTTCGAAACCGCACCATACGGTACGGAGGAGGCAGAATGAGATTCACTATCGCCCAGATCAGGGAGATGAAAGAACGCGGCGAAAAGATAACCATGCTCACTGCGTATGACTACTCCACCGCCAAGGTCCTCGACGATACGGGGGTGCAGATGCTTCTCGTAGGAGATAGCCTGGGCATGGTGATGCTGGGGTATGAGTCTACCATTCCGGTGACCATGGACGACATGCTGCATCACACCAAGGCTGTGGTCCGCGGCACCAAGAAGGCGCATGTCGTAGGTGATATGCCCTTCATGACGTATCACACGAGCGTCGCGGATGCCCTTCGCAACGCCGCGCGCTTCATTCAGGAGGGCGGCGCTCAAAGCGTGAAGCTGGAGGGCGGCGAGAATGTGGCGGAAGTAGTAGCCAGGATAGTGAGCTGCGGCATCCCGGTCATGGGCCACATCGGTCTCACGCCGCAATCCATGAATCAGCTCAGCGGTTTCAAGGTCCAGGGCAAAAGCCTCGAGGCGGCAGAACGTCTGATGAAAGACGCCATTGCGCTGGAGCAAGCTGGTGCGTTCAGCATCGTCCTGGAAGCAGTGCCGGCGCCACTGGCTACGTTGATCACCAAAAAGGTCAAAGTACCCACGATCGGCATCGGCGCTGGCGCCGCCTGCGACGGGCAGGTCCAGGTCATCGGCGACCTCATCGGCGTTTTCCCCGACTTTGTCCCCAAGCACGCCAAGCAATACGCACGGGTCGGCGACCTGATCAAGGCCGCTGGCGCGAGCTACGTGGCTGAAGTGCAGGCAGGCATATTCCCCACCAAGAAAGAGAGCTACACCATGGACGAGAGCGTTCTGGCGGAGCTTAAACAAGCGCACGGGCTGGAGGGCTAGATGCAACTGGCCGAGCGTATCGCCGAGGTAAGAGTCTGGCGACGCAGCGTGCGGGGTTCGGTGGGATTTGTGCCGACAATGGGCTACCTGCACCAGGGCCATCTGGAACTGGCGCGCTGCTCCAAAGCCAGCAACGATTTCACCACCGCCAGCATCTTCGTCAATCCCACTCAGTTCGGCCCCAAGGAAGACCTGGCCTCCTATCCCCGCGATTTGAAGCGTGACCTCGCAATGCTTGAAGAGACGGGCGTAGACCTCGTCTTCGCTCCATCCGGCGACGAGATGTACCCGTCCGGCTAC
>JAUSJJ010000303.1 GCA_030647705.1 Dehalococcoidia bacterium | reverse complement strand
TGGGGACCTTGGCGAAACGGGCGTAGTGCCTGTTGTCCTGCTCGTTTTGGGAGCTGTGCATCCCGGGATCGTCCGCCGAAAGCACCACCAGGCCGCCTCGAACGCCGACCACTGAGGCGCCGAAGAAGGCATCGGCGGCCACGTTCAGTCCGACGTGCTTCATGGACACGAGAGCACGCGCTCCACCCATGGAGGCGCCGAGGCCGACCTCCATGGCCACTTTCTCATTGGTAGACCATTCCACGTACAGGTCTTCGAACCGGGACAGGGCCTCGAGAATCTCTGTGCTGGGCGTACCCGGGTAGGCGCTGGCAACGCGGATGCCAGAGTGGTAAGCGCCCAGGGCAATGGCTTCGTTACCTGAGAGTAGCTGTCTCAAGATTCGGCCTCTTCCTGCGCCGGCGTTTGATGGTCACCACGCCACACCTGTCCCAGATAGGCCTGCTTCACTTTGTCCTGATTGATAAGATAACTTGCCGTCCCTTCGAACACTATTCGCCCCATCTCGATCACGTAGCCTCTGTCGGCTATCCTCAAGCTGGCGGCCGCGTCCTGCTCCACGAGCAGAATCGCCATGCCCTCGGCCCGCAGCCGTTTGAGCAGGCCGAAGATCTCCATCACCACGTTCGGCGCCAGACCGAGAGAAGGCTCGTCGAGGAGCATCACCTTGGGCGAGGCCATGAGACAGCGGCCGATGGCCAGCATCTGTTGTTCGCCCCCTGAAAGGCTCCCCGCTTTCTGGCGCTGACGTTGAGCCAGGCGGGGGAACAGTCCATAGACATAGTCGACCCTGTCCCTGATATCCTTGCGACGCATGAACCAGGATACGTCGCCCAGCAGCGTGGTCCAGCCGTTGTGCCGGGAATAGGCGCCCAGGCTCAGGTTATCCAGCACGGAGAGCGAGGAGAAGATGCCCCTGCCCTCCGTGACGTAGCCGACGCCAAGCTTGGCCAGCCTGTGCGCCTTCTGACCCACAATGTTCTGTTCGCCAAGGTACACAGCGCCTTTTCTTGCCGGAATGAGGCCGGAAATGGAGTTGAGCAGACTGGTCTTGCCCGCCCCGTTGGCGCCGATGAGAGTCACTATCTCGCCGCTGTCGACGCTGAGAGAGACGTCCCAGACCGCTCT
The DNA here is from genome assembly GCA_030647705.1 of Dehalococcoidia bacterium. Lineage (GTDB taxonomy): Bacteria > Chloroflexota > Dehalococcoidia > JAUSJJ01 > JAUSJJ01 > JAUSJJ01. Next base: position 4,853 of record JAUSJJ010000303.1, on the reverse strand, counting down.
GAGCTTGCCGTAAGCCACCGAGACGTGGTCGACCTTCAGTATCACGCGCGCGCCTCCGGCTCCCCGAGATAGGCTGCGATGACCCTTTTGTCGCTCTGCACCTGACCGGGCGTGCCGTCGGCGATCCTCACGCCGCCGTCCAACACTACGACGCGCTGCGCAGTTCCCATGACGAAACGCATATCATGTTCTACCAGCAGCACGGTTATCTTCATCTCAACGATGCGTTTGACCAGGTCGGAGATCTCCATCCTCTCCAGAGCGTTGGAGCCGGCAGCCGGCTCGTCCAGCATGATCAGGCGCGGCTGGGGGGCAACCGCGCGGGCGACAGCCACCAGTTTCTGCTGTCCGAATGTCAACTCGCCTGCCTTCATATCGGCTTTCCTGCCAAGGCCGACCAGGTTCAGCGTGTTGATCGCCGTCAACCTGACGTTCTCTTCCTCGCGGCGCGCACCCGGCCAGTGGAAGGCCGCGTCGAGCATGCCCGACTTCCCCTTGAGGTGCAGGCCGACCATAACGTTCTCGAGTACGGACATGTTGCCGAACAGACGCACATCCTGAAACGTGCGCCCGATCCCCATGCCGGCTCTCCGATAGTCAGGCATGCCTTTGAGGTCCCTGCCCTGGAAGATTATCCGCCCCCGCGTAGGAGGGAAAACGCCGGCTATGAGGTTGAACAACGTCGTCTTGCCCGCCCCGTTGGGGCCGATGATGGCCGTAACCTGGCATTCCTGAATGTCGAGGTCGAGTTCTCTGACAGCGACCACGCCGCCGAACGCCTTGGTCAGTCCCTCTATGCGCAGTATGTCGTCCATATGATTACCTGGTGGGCGCCAGCCTGACTGAGACAAACCTGTGCCACAGGTCGGCTATTCCTCTGACCAGGCCCTGGGGGGTGAGTATCATGACCACCATCAGCAGCAGCCCGAAGACGACGACGTCCAGCTCGCCAAACGGGTGCAGCACCTCGCTCAATACGCGAATTGCCCCGGCGCCGAAGACGGCCCCCCAGATACTGGCCAGGCCGCCTACCACCGCCATAACCACGAGCTGCACCGAAAACAGGAAGTCGAAAGGCTGCGGGCTGACGAAGGTGAGGTAGTACGTGAACAGGCTTCCCGCTACGGCAGCATAGGCGGCCGACAGCGCCAATACCTTCACCTTCACCACAGCCGCGTTGACACCCAGCGACTGTGCGGCGCTTTCGCTGCCGTGGACTGCCCGCATGGCCCGCCCCATCCTGGAAGCCACGATACTCTCCGAAATAACCATAATGGCAATGCAGAAACCCCATACCAGGTAGTAGAATCTGAAGTCGCTGCTGAAGTTGAACCCGGCGATCGACAAGTACGGCACCCCCGACAGGCCGGACGGCCCCCCTGTGATGCTGTCCACCTCGCGGAACAGTATCCAGAGGATGATGCCCAGTCCAAGCGTGGCCATGGCGAGATAGTTGCCCCTCAGACGGAAGATGGGGAATCCCACCGCAAAGGCGAACGCAGTGGTGGCAACTACGGCCGCCAACATAGCCAGCCAGGGGTTGACGTGATATGTCCTGCTGAGGACAGCGCTGATGTAGGCGCCAAGTCCGTAGAACGCTGCATGTCCCAGGCTCACCTGCCCGGTGTAGCCCATGAGCAGGCAGAGGCCGACAGCGACCATGGCATTGATTCCGATGATAATGAGCACGCTGGTGTAATAGGCATTGCCCAGGAACGGAACAATGGCCAGCACCACTATCAGAGCAGCAATAGCCAGTTGTTTAGGCCGACGTCTAACCAGCGCCAGCACCATTACCTCTTTTCCTCTCCAGCGAGGTTGCGGGAATTGATCAGAAGCACTGCGAACAGGAACACCATGGCAATAGCATCCTTGTAGGCGGAGGACACGTACCCCGCCGCCAGGGATTCCGCCAGGCCGAGGCCCATGCCGCCGAGCAACACACCCCAGATGCCGGTGAAACCGCCCATGGCCGCAGCAACGAAGCCCTTCAGACCAAGCATGACGCCCATGTCATAGGAGGCGAAACTGATCGGGGCGATGACCATGCCGGCTATGGCCCCGGTGCTCGCGGCCAGGGCGAAGCTGACCAGGGACATGGTGCGGGCATCGATGCCGACTAATGATGCCGCACGGCTGTTGATGGCCGCCGCCTTAAGGGACTTGCCGACCAGCGTTCTGTTGAGCAACAGGTAGACCAGCAACACCAGTAGCACTGTGATGCCGATCACCCACAGGCTCTGGATGCGCACGTAGGCTCCCAGAAAGCCGATCGTTTCCGAACCGGTGAAGGGCGGCACGGGCTGGGCGTTTTTCCCCCAGCCTAGTCCGGCGATGGCGCGAATGAACAGCGCCGCGCCGATGGTGATTATGATGAGGCTGATGTTAGATGCCTGCCGCGCAGGCCTGATGGTGAGCAGGTTCAAAGCAACGCCGACCAATGTCACCAGGACGACGGTCAGGACAAAGGCTAGCGGAAGCGGGAGGCCCAGGGCGGTAATGAGGCTGAAGGACACCATGCCCCCGAGCATCACAAACTCGCCCTGGGCGAAGTTGATCACTCCGGTCACCGTGTAGATTATCGTGAAACCCAAGCCCACGACGGCGTAAATGGCGCCCATCGTGATTCCGGACGCTATGTACTGAACTAGCTCCGACGTTATCATCCAAACATCGAGTGACCGCGCATCAGTGCAGCGTCTGTCACTGCCCTACTGCTTAAGCCATGTCCATTTGCCGTCCACTACCTTGATCAGGACAAAGGCCCCTTCCGAGAGGCCGTTGTGGTCCGTCTGCGACATGTTGAAGACCCCACCGGTGCCCGCGAAGCCCTTGGTCTTCTCGATCTCTTCCCGGATCTTGGCTTTGTCCGTCCCCGCCTTCTTCATGGCGTTGACCACAATCATCAGGGCGTCATAGGCATGGCCGCCGAACGTGCTATATGTACCCGCTCCGTACTTGGCCTCAAAGTCTGCCTTGTATTTAACCAGCACGTTCTTCTGCGGGTCGCTTGCCGGGAGCTGATCGGCCACCAGGAGCTTGCCGGCGGGGAAGATCACACCGTTGGCTGCATCGCCGGCCAGCGAGATGAATTGGGGGTTGGCGATGCCATGGCTGTTAAACAAGGGAATGTCTATGCGGAGGTCACGGACGTTCTTAGCGACTACAGCCGGACCGGGGTTGGTGCCCCAGGTGATGATCGCTTCGGCGCCACTGCCCTTTATCTTGGTGAGCTGGGCGGTCATGTCCGTATCCCTGCTGCCGAATTTCTCATCGGCAACAATGGTCATGCCATAGTTCGGGGCCTGTCCCTTCAGTTGCACCAGACCCGTAGCGCCGAACCCGGCCGAATCGGTAATCAACGCGATCTTGCTCTTGCCCTGGGCCTTGAGGTAGGCATAGATCTCCTTGACGGCCATTACATCCGACTGCGGCGTCTTGAAGACCCAGAAACGGTCTTTTGCCGGATCCACGATCGCGATACTGGCAGCGGCGGAGATCAACGGGATCTTCGCTTCGGTGACTATCGGGACTATGGCCAGGCTCTCGCCCGTGGAGCTAGGACCTATGATAGCAGAGACTTTGTCTTGCTCGATGAGCTTCTTGGTCAGGGTGACGGCCTTGGTCTCGTCACTCTCGGTATCGTAAATGACGAGCTTGAGCGGATGTCCATTGATGCCGCCTGCAGCATTGATCTGCTGCTCCAGCAACTCGGCAGTCTGTTTCTCCGGGGTACCCAGCGGCGAGTTGTTTCCCGTCACCGCGAAGATAGCGCCGACCCGATACTCCTCTTTGCTCGATCCTGAGCAAGCGGTGAGAAATACGCCACTGGCTAGCACGACCGATAGAGCCAACAACAGGAACTTCCTCATGCGGTTTCTGCTCTCCTTCCGGTAATTCGTATCCCGGCTGAAACTGCCCGCCAGACAAAGCAGGTAGCGGCCGGCCTTACGAAGCCCACATTATAGCAACTATCCTCTACAAGTGCAATCGAAGTTCATCACATTGCATCATCGATTACCGTGAGTCTAGCTAAGAGGTATCGCCGTGCCGGTGGCCCGGGCGATCAGCTTACCCTCCTGATCGACCACCGTGATCTCAGCTATATCGACCCGTTTCCCAGTGCGGATAACCCTGCATTCCGCAGCGATTTCGTCTCCAGGTCTGGCGCCGGCCACAAAATGTATATTGAACTGAGAAGCCACACTGGAGCGCCCGAACGAATTGACCGCGCAGGCAAAAGCCTGGTCGGCGGCGGACATGATCATGCCGCCAAAGGTGAATCCATTGAACGTCTGGTACTCAGGCTTCAACTTCATGGTCACCCTGGCATATCCGGGCTGTATCTCCACCAGTTTCATACCCAGAAACGACCCGATTGGCTCATGCTCCGCCCTGACCTTCAACTCTTTGAGGTTCTGGATTTCCTTATCGGTAAGTTCAGACATAGGGATTGACTCCTCTGGTCATATCATGCCCGACCCCGGCGACCCGGGCATGCACGGATGCCGGCTGCTCAAGGGGGACAGGCCGCTCCCGCCGAGCGCGACGTCTCAGGACGGGGCCTCTTGACCTCGGTGACGACAAAGAAAGAGCATGCCACGGCGAGAAAGCACATCGCCCCGGAGGCCACAAATGCCCAATGATAGCTGCCGGTGGTGTCGAAGATGTACCCGGCAAGCAAAGGGCCAATGAGGCCGGCTGGGGCTCCGTTGCTGAATACCCCCGCCACTATCTTCCCGAGGTGCGTCAGTCCAAAATACTCGCCGATCAATGGGGCGAACACCGATGAGAACCCGCCGAAAGACACGCCTGTGATTAACATCACTACGTACAACGCGGCAACGTTGTGC
>JAUSJJ010000302.1 GCA_030647705.1 Dehalococcoidia bacterium | reverse complement strand
CGACCGTTTCCTCGAAATCACGGGCACTATCAGCGCCCGCGACATGGAGGCGCAGGTGCTGGATTCGATGGACCTGGAACGTGAACGGGCGATCACTATCAAGTCGCACCCGGTGCGCATGATGTACCACGCGCCGAGCGGTGAGGAGTATGAGCTCAACCTCATCGATACGCCGGGCCACGTCGACTTCACCTACGAGGTATCGCGCAGCCTGGCCGCCGGCGAGGGCGCCGTGCTGGTGGTGGATGCCACGCAGGGCATACAGGCGCAGACGCTGGCCAACGTCCACATCGCCCTGGACCTGAACCTCACGCTCATTCCGGTGGTCAACAAGATCGACCTGCCCGCCGCAGAGCCGGAGCGCGTGGCCAGGGAGCTGGAGGACGTCATCGGGTTCTCCGCCGAAGAGATCATCTTCGCCTCCGGCAAGTCAGGCGCCGGCACGAAGGACATACTCGAAGCGGTGGTGAAGCTGGTTCCGCCGCCGAAGGGCGACCTCGCCCAACCGCTGCGGGCGCTTATATTCGATTCGAAATACGACCCCTATAAGGGCGTCATCGCTTATGTGCGCATCTTCGATGGCGTGGTAGCGGGACGTCAGCAGCTCAAGATGATGGTAAACAACATCAGCTTCGAAGCGCTGGAGGTGGGCGTGATGCGGCCCGGCTTCATCCCCATCGACAAGCTCGCCGCAGGTGAGGTGGGCTACATCGCAACCGGCCTCAAGAACGTGGGCGAATGCCAGGTAGGCGATACGGTCACCGCCTTGGCTCAGCCTGCGACGACCGCGCTGCCCGGCTACCGCCCGGCCAAGCCCATGGTCTACACCGGCCTCTATCCAGTCGAAAGCAGCGAGTACGAGCTGCTGAAGGACGCACTGGAGAAGCTGAAACTCAACGACTCCGCCCTGGTCTACGAGCCGGAGACCAGCGCCGCGCTCGGCTTCGGCTTCCGCTGCGGCTTCCTGGGCCTGCTGCACATGGACGTGGTGCAGGAGCGGCTGGAGCGGGAGTACGGCCTGAACCTGCTGGCCACGGCGCCCAGCATCGCCTACCAGGTCATCAAGACCGATGGCGCCCAGCTCACGGTGAACAGCCCGGCAGCCTTGCCATCGCCCTCGGATATCGACGAGATCAAAGAGCCGTGGATGACGATAACCATCATCACGCCCGCGCCTTACATCGGGCAGATCATGGACCTGGTGAGCAACAGTCGCGGCCAGTTCCTGAAAATGGAGTACCTCGGCTTCGAGGACAAGAAGCAGGAACAGGAGCAGACGGCTGCAGGCAAGGTCAGGGTGATGCTGCAGTACTCGATACCCCTCTCCGAGATACTCGTCGATTTCTACGACCAGCTCAAGTCTCGCAGCCAGGGCTATGCCTCGCTGGACTACTCCTTCTCCGAGTACCGCGCAGGCAAGCTGGTGAAGCTGGACATCATGGTCAACGGCCAGCCCGTCGATGCGCTTTCGCTCATTGTGCACAGCGACCAGGCCTACGAACGAGGCCGCGACCTGGTGGGCAGGCTGCGCAAGCTCATCCCCAGGCAGCTTTTCGAGGTGGCGGTGCAGGCGGCGATAGGCAGCCGGATCATCGCCAGGGAGTCCATCAAGGCGATGAGGAAGAACGTCCTGGCCAAATGCTACGGCGGGGACATCACCCGCAAGCGGAAGCTGCTGGAGAAGCAGGCCGAGGGCAAGAAGCGGATGAAGCGGCTGGGCAACGTGGAGATCCCTCAAGAGGCATTCATGGCCGTGCTCAAGATTAAGGAGCAGTGAGGGGAAGGGGGGCGCCTAACCGCTGCCAACAGACGCCAATTCACCAGCGCGATCAGGCGCGTTCAAGCCACACGTCGTCAAGTTGCATGCCCTTTTCATCCCAATGAAAAACGAGTCCTGTATTCTTGTTCATGATCCGATGGGTAGACGCAACATGTTTGCCATTTGCATCGAAATGGAGTAATATACGACTAGTTCCACCCCTGAAGGTTACCGAAGGAACAGGGTGCAACTGAACGGTTGTTAGGGATTTCTCACGGATCTTGCTCCAGATACCATACTCTTTGAACATCTGCTGCAGAACCTGGGCGCTCACTTGGGCCGTTATTCTGCGGGACAATAAGGCCTCCAAGGAGAAATGATGGAGATGCTTTTGGGGCGAGGCCAAGATTTGGAGCGTGAGTTTTCAGACCTACTGAACGCGTACCTGCTTGGCTGGAAGACCCTAACGGACTTGCGTGAGTGGCTTTCAAGCGTCAATTGGGAAGAAATCGATGTCGAATCCCAACTGGCGGCCACGCTGGGCGAGCTTGACTTGTTGTGCACTGAGGCTTTGGAAGGTATGAGGCCCGAGGCCGATTTTGAGCGAAGGGTCTCTGACTTGGTGGCCGCCACTGCCATCCGCCAAACAGGTTCCTGCCTCACGCTCTCTGTTGCCCGGCCCGAAATCATGATCTCCAGCTCCTCCTCTACTGCCGGATTTGAGGCCCCGGTACTATCGTTCTGGAGTAGATCACCTCAAGAGGCACCTGCGTAGCAAGGGTATCTCCTACCGAGATGCGGAACCAGTACACTCCGGGTTCTTTCAGAACCATCCCCAGTCTTGTAACGATGTTGCAGCCACGACTCCCGCCCTCAAAATAGGAAGTGAAGGTCACAGGCGTCTCTCTCAAACCAGACGGGAACTCTGGCTGTATCGTGACCGCTACGCTTCCCCTCGCTTGGCCTGATTTCAGCATCAGCACAAGAAACCAATTCAGGGGTGTTGGGGGCATCTGCTCGGGGACAGAGGTACCTTGTGCAGATACGATCAACCGGTCCACGATTCGAACTAGGGTAAGAACTCCTGACTTGTCTTCAATCACGTTCTCGCAAAAAGCAGCCACATTGACAAATGGCCCGGTATTGTCCATCTGAATCTCCCTCTTTGTGTCGCTTGTACCTTGAGCTCCATCAGTCCCTGCCCCTCCGCCCGCCGCCCATTCTACCCCCACTTCTGACATCGCGCAAGTTCGGCGTGCGTTCACGTAACCGTAAAGGTTACATATGTAACCAAAATGGGTACACCCCACCCCCCCTTGACCTGCCTCCCGCCCTCCGTTAGAATGGCTCTCGGCTGGGGTCTCAAACGTCCAGCCATTATCTGTCTTGACGAAGCACGGTGCGGTCGGCGGCTCCATTCACACCCCAAAGGAGGCGCTATGCTACCCTACACTGACGTCATCTACGAGAAAAAGGGCCCCATCGCCTATATCACCCTGAACCGCCCGGACAAGCTGAACGCCCTCGACCCCAGGCCGGGCAAGATACTGGAGCAGTGGGCGCAGGCCTGCCGCCAGTCCCGCGATGACGATGAGGTCAAGGTGATGGTCATCAAGGGCGCCGGACGCTGTTTCTCCGCCGGCTACGACCAGTCCGACCCCGACCGCCTCTCCGACCAGGCGTGGGAACTCCGCGATTACCTTACGGGCCTCGACCAGCTCTACCAGGAATGCCTCTGGGACAACCCCAAAGCCTCCATCGCACAGGTGCACTCTTTCTGCCTGGCCGGCGGTGGGCATATGGCGTGCTACTGCGATATCACCGTCGCCTCCGACGATGCCCTGTTCGGCTACCCGCCTGTTCGATACGCGAGCGTTGGCGCGGGCATGCTCTGGCCGCTGCTGGTCGGGATGAAGAAAGCCAAGGAGATGCTGTTCACCGGCAACATGATGACGGCACAGGAAGCGCACAGCGTCGGGCTGGTGAACCGGGTGGCGCCGCGCAAGAAGCTCGACGAAGAAGTGACTAAGCTGGCGAAGACCATCGCCAAGCTGCCCCCGATGTCGGTGAAGCTGAACAAGCTGGCCATCCAGGAGTTCTACGAGCAGATGGGCATACGGTCGGCGCTGAAGTACACGGGGACGCTTTGCAGCATCAGCTACAGCGCCTCGCCGGAGAGCATCCCCGGTGGCCTGCAGGACTTCGCCCGGGTGACCAAAGAGCAGGGCATCCGGGCAGCGTTCGGCCGGATGAACACGCCGTTTCTCGAAGAGGACAGCGTCGCCCGTTCCCAGATGGCGAGGCCGGACCGGAAGCCTTGAGAGCTTTCACCCTCATTGTGCAACCATGGACATGGGTAACAAGTTAACTAAACACATAGGTAACACTTCTCCTCTGGGGTATGGGTGGTGTGGCTGGGGGGAGGGGGGCGGTTTTTCGAAAGCAACTGCTGAAATACGCGGATCTCGTTCGGGAGCAGTATGCCGAAGCCATGGATGGTCAGCAATGCCGCTATCACGAGCGCGGCGACGGACCAGGGATTGCTGAGCGAGTAGCCGAGTCGCAGCGCCAGGTAGATGCCGGAGGTCGTGGCAACCGTTGCCAGCACCGGCATCAGGAAGGTCATCTTCGGCGCCAGGCGGCGAAAGACCGCGGCGCGGCTGCCGGGTTCGATTCCGCCGAGCACAGGGCCGAGGACGAACCCGAAGAAAAGGTCGATGCCGGTCCAGAGTGCGCCCGTCATGATGTGCATGAAGTTGAGGCTGACCAGAGGGCCGAATTTCACACGTCGCCTGACATCCGGCCTCACAGACCCTCACTGACAACCGGACTGAAGTCAATCATAAGAACCCCCAGTTCTTCCGATCCGCCTTGCTTGCCTGCGGATATGGAAGACCTCCTTGGTACACTAAAGTGTACCCTTATTACTATTTTAGTGCCCTATCTGGGTACCATGCTAGTCCCCTTTTCCCAGATGTCAAGTCTTATCAGGTACCATCGATTTGATTAGGCGACCGGCACCAACACATGTGTCCCATACGCCTTGAGCGGTTTGTGGCAATGAGATGCGAGGTACATAATTGGATCAGGCTGAATGTTACTCTGCCCGATTGTGGTGAAGAGACATTCAATCAAGAAACGAGGTTGCATTGATGAACAAGGATATAGCTAAGGGAAAGGTTAGCCAAGTCAAGGGCAGAGTGAAGGAAGAGGTTGGTAAAGCAACCGGTGATAAATCCAAAGAAATCA
>JAUSJJ010000300.1 GCA_030647705.1 Dehalococcoidia bacterium | reverse complement strand
GTTATCCTCGCTGACTGAGTTGGGCGGTCTGAGTCTAGGAGGCAACCAGATCATAGACGTTTCTCCGTTGGTGCAAAACAGCGGACTAGGACAGGGCGACATAGTCTGGCTGGGGAACAATCCTCTGGACCTCCGGCAAGGCTCGCAAAATAGGCAGGACATCGAGACTCTGAAAACCAGGGGCGTCATGGTTCTCCATGACCCGATAGTGGGCGCAGTCCATATCGACGTACGAATGCAGGGCCGCGGCAGCTTGTCAGGAGTGGCGGTCTACGTCAATGGGAATCGGGCGCAGCCAAGTATTACCGACGTTAACATTCTGATTGGCGGGATTCCCGAGGGCGACAGCACAATCTCCCTGGAGATGCCCGGCTATCTGAAGGCGGAACGCACCGGCGTGAGCGTGGCTTACGCCCAGACAACCACGTTGCCCCCAGTGGCCCTGCTCGGCGGAGACGCCAACAATGATGGGATAATAGACGTGGCCGACCTGGTGCTGGCGGCCGGCCAGTTCGGGCCTTCCGCTCCGGGAGCGCCTGCCGACATCAACGGCGACGGGGTGGTGAACATCATGGACCTTGCTCTGGCAGGGATGAACTTCGGCAAGACGGAGAGTCCGTGGACGGGGTAGGCCCGGCTCACGCCTCCGCTTCCGGGTGAAGGCGGCGCAGGCACAGCAAACCCTTCCTGGTGTCGCTGGCGATACGGGCGGGGTCGCTGTTCGCCATGCGATACTTGAACAGCCAGTAGGTGAACTCGTGCAGCTCGGTCAGGGAAATGGAGTCGGCGGCAGGGTAGCCCTTTTTCTTCCTGAACCTGCCGAGCATGGTATCGTGGTCGGCGCCGTAGACTTTCAGAAAAACCTCGTCGAGCAGCCGCGCTTCGCGGGCGCAGCAACGGGACTGAAGCTCCTTGCGCAGCTCCTCTTTTTCCGCCATCTGGAGGCTGCCTTCGGCCATCACGCCATAGTAGTAGTTCAGATAGCCACGGTACTTCGCCGGGCCCAGCAGACGCCGGAACTCGTCCTTTCCCAGCGGCAGGGGCGGCCTACCTAGGAACAGCAGGGCGTTTCGCTCCTGTTCGGGCGCCAGGTCTTCTATCTCCTGGCACAGACGCTCCGCCAGCAGCAGCCAGTCGAACGCCTCGTTTTCGATCAGGTAGCAGTAGCCCCGGCCCTGATAGACCTCTTCCGGAGCAGTCCACTGGCCGACGGCCTCCAGGAGCGCCGGATACCAATGCCTGCCTCCAGCGATAGCTTCTCTGAGACCAAGGACTATGGCATCGCCCGCGTGGCGCTCGCCTTGCTTGTGGCGCGTCCGCGCCTGACCCGCCTGAGGCGGGCGGACCGCCGTGGTACCCTGATGCAATCCCACCCTCCTGTTGTAAACGGCACAGCTTTGGTCTATGATGACACCATCAATTCTAGCACAGGAAACGCTTCGAATGGAAATAGGCCTCATCGGGTTGCCCAAGAGCGGCAAGACCACCGTGTTCAACTCACTGACCCGGGGCAAGGCGGAGACCTCTCCCTATGCCTCCGCCAACCTGGCGCCCAATATCGGCGTGGTCAAGGTGCCCGACCAACGGATCGACACCCTGGCCAAGATGTTCAAGCCGGAGAAGGTAGTCCCCGCCGAGGTGAAATACGTCGATATCGGCGTCCCGCTCAAGGGCCAGGACAAGAAAAAGGGCGAGGGCCTCAGCGGCGAGATGCTTTCGCACATCAGCCGCGCCGACACGCTGTTCCACGTAGTGCGCGCATTCCCCGACGAGAGCATTCCTCACCCCAGGAAGAGCGTGGACCCGGCCCGGGACATCGCCGATATGAACCTGGAGCTCAACTTCTCCGACCTGGCCATAGTGGAGAGAAGGCTGGAACGCCTCGAAGGCTCTTTGAAAAGCGCCAAGGCAGCAGAGCGGGAAATGCACCTTCAGGAGAAGGCGCTCCTGGAGAGGATCAAGCAGCAGTTGGAGGCCGAAGTCCCCATCCGCGAGCAGACCCTGACTGCGGACGAAGCCAAGACCATCGAGAACTACCAGTTCCTCACCGCCAAGCCGCTGCTCATTGTGGTCAACATCGGCGAGGGGCAGTTGGGACAGGCGGGGACCATCGAAGCGGAACTGCGCTCGCGGTTCCAGCGGCCCCGCTGTGAGGTGGCCGCATTGTGCGGCAAGGTGGAAATGGAGCTTTCTCAACTAAGTGGCGCCGAGGCCGCGGAGTTCCGCTCGGCGATGGGTGCCACGGGGATGGGCATAGAGAAGATAGTCCAGGCCTCTTACAGCCTGCTCGGGCTGATCTCCTTCTTCACGGTGGGCGAGGATGAGGTCAGGGCCTGGACCATCAGACGCGGCACTCCGGCAGTCAAGGCGGCGGGCAAGATTCACTCCGACCTGGAGAAGGGATTCATTCGCGCCGAGGTCATCAGCTACGACGACCTGATGAAATGCGGCGCCATGGTTGAAGCCAAGAAACGCGGGCTGCTGCGTCTGGAAGGCAAGACCTACACCGTGCAGGATGGGGACATCATGGAAGTGCTGTTCAACGTGTAGGGCTGCGATGGATTCTATGGCAGCGTGCGGGTTGGTTTTGTAGAATCAGGACATTAGGCCGCTGAGACTGAGCCTTTTTGGGTGCAGGGGCAAAGCCCCTGCCAGGGGTTGGGGGTGTCCCCCTGGTATTTCTCTTCGCCCTCTCCCGCAGGAGAGGGGGCTAAGGTATGACGCATCTGCCCCCACGGGACACGCTCTTTGGCTGACCCGTCCCCGCTGCCATGAAGAACGAGGAGGGCGAAGGACTACCCCTTCTTGATAGCCACTATCTGGTACTTCAGTTTCCCCACCGGCGCCACCACCTCCACCACTTCACCCTCCACCTTGTCCAGCAACGCCTTGCCGATAGGGGAAGCGTAGGAAACTTTGCCTTTGAAGGGGTCGGCCTCCTGCGGCGTGACCAGCTTGTACTGCATCTCTTCGCCGCAGGTCATGTCGCGGATGTGCACCATGCTGCCTACGCCCGTCTTTTCGGTGTTGGTTGCCACTCCTGAGATGATGGTCGCCTTCTTGAGGGAGGCTTCCAGCGCCCTTATCCTGGCCTCGAGCTGGCCCTGGGCCTCGCGAGCAGCATCCAGGGGGGCGTTCTCCCTGAAATCCTTGTCCGCCATGGCAGTACGCAGCTCTTCGGCCACCCTGGGGCGCTCTTCCTTGAGGGCCTGCAGTTGCGCTTCCACCTGGGCAAAGCCCTGGGGAGTCAGGTGCACCACTTCCTCCTGTGCCTTCCGATGCGCCACTGACTTCTTACGTGGCGCTTTGCTCGACTTGAGGTGTACCGAGAGATTGGAGTCCGTGAGTTTCTGCTTCTTGAGGTAGCTGAGAAGCGCCTTTGGCGACTCCAGCTTCTTCGCCGGCTCGGGGGTAGCCGAGGAGCACACGCCCTCGGCGTAGTTCCCTATTTCTGAAGGCACCAGTTGGCTGAGCCGGCGTCCCCGGCCGTACCACTGCACGAACCTGTTGACCTCGTGCTGTTGCTCTTTTCTCTCCTCGGGATCGAGGGCGCCCAGGTACAGCGCCGCTGCCTCAGCCAGTGTTAAGTTCTCGCTCAACTTGTCGTCTTTCTCCGTTCCCAAAGAATGTCACACTCATTTTAGGCAATGGGCAGTCTGGTGTCAATCTGAAGAGCGACCATCCCCCCCGTATCAAGTCCCGATTCCCTCGGGATGGCGACAAAGTCGCTCATACGGGGCAGACTCTTTGGCAGGGGGAGAGACTAGTTGTCGCCCTTCCCATGATCGGGGCAATGAGGACATCGCTGCAGGCAGGCTTGTCATCCTGAGCGCAGCGAAGGATCTCGTAGCCATCGGGATAGGACAACGAGATCCTTCACTCATCCCGACGTGCGGGACTCGTTCAGGATGACACGGGGGCCCTCTGTTCCCGCCACGTGTGGTCTCCGGCAGGTTGGGAAACTCCCTGCGGGAGTTCGAGCAAGGTGACCCTATCACCCTTGTTCGAGATTGATATACGTGCTAAAATTTATGGATGGCCTTTTCGAGCCAAATCACGGTCAAATCAGGATAACACATGCCACTTGACTCCATAGTCGTTCGCGGCGCCCGCGAACATAACCTCAAGAACATCGACATCACCATCCCCAGGGACAAGCTGGTGGTCATCACCGGCCTCTCAGGCTCCGGCAAAAGCTCGCTTGCCTTCGATACCATCTACGCCGAGGGCCAACGCCGCTATGTCGAATCGCTTTCCGCGTACGCCCGGCAGTTCCTGGGCCAGATGGAGAAGCCGGACGTCGATCACATCGAGGGGCTGAGCCCGGCGGTGTCCATAGACCAGAAGGGCGCCAGCCGCAACCCGCGCTCCACGGTCGGTACCATGACCGAAATCTACGACTATCTGCGGCTGCTCTACGCCAGGGCGGGCCGTCCGCATTGCCCCGTCTGCGGCCGGGAGATCTCCCGCCAGACCGTGCAGCAGATCGTGGACAGGATACTGGCGCTGCCCCAGGGCAGCCGCATCATGCTCATGTCTCCACTGATCAGAGGCCGCAAGGGCGAGCACCTGGCCATCTTCGAGGATGCCCGCAAGGCCGGCTTCGTGCGGGTCAGAGTGGACGGCCGCATCTATGACCTGTCCGAGGAGTTCAGCCTGGACAAGAACAAGAAGCACACCATCGAGGTGGTGGTGGACCGGCTGGTGGTCGGCGAAAGCGCCGAGGGCACCGCGCGGATCGCCGACTCCGTGGAGACGGCGCTGAAGCTGGGCGCCGGCGTGATCCTGGTTTCGGTCGTTGACGGCGAGGAACTGTTGTTCTCGGAGCACTTCGCCTGCGTCCAGTGCGGCATCAGCGTCGGGGAGCTTGAGCCGAGGAGTTTCAGCTTCAACAGCCC
>JAUSJJ010000297.1 GCA_030647705.1 Dehalococcoidia bacterium | reverse complement strand
TCCATCGAAGTTTTGTTGGCTTGCGAGTCCTGCCAGTCGTAGCAGCAAAGCAAGGCGACCAGCGTAGAGATGACGGCGCCGATGCCCAGGATTGCCCAGCCGAACCACCTGTCTCTAATAGCAAAGCTGCTACCCAACACGGCTGCCTGAACCAAGTAGAGCGTCTGGACTCGACTCCAGAAAAGCTTGTCTTGGTATTCTTGTTGCTTCAGGAAGATCCGATAACGGTCTAAATCGTCGTTGCCGGTCACGTCAGTGAACCCCCGTAGTAAGCTTGTGCCCACACAATATTGAGGAAACGGACATTCGGCAAGATTATAGCACAGATCGGATAGAACGAGGCTTCAAACTGATTAGTTCGTCTCGCGGGCTGGAGCGGGCGCGAAGGGAGATGTCGCTTTGGCGGGAGCGCATGGGAGTCGAACCCACCGTGGACGCCGAAGGGAGCCCACCAACGGATTTGAAGTCCGCGAAGCCCACCGGGACCTATGCGCTCCCGTTTACCCCTCGAGGTATCTCTCTGCAGACACAGCAGCGATGGCCCCGTCTCCGGCCGCCGCTATCGCCTGCTTGATGGAGTCGCGCCTGATATCGCCGGCGGCGAAGATGCCGGGCACAGATGTCTCCATGTTCTGGTTGACCGCGATGTGGCCGTCATCGTCCAGCTTGACAGTGCTGATCAGGTAGTCGGTGTTAGGCTTCAGCCCCACGAAGACGAACACGCCCGAAACGTCCAGCGTGCTCTGCTGTTTCGTCTTCAGATTGCGCAGCCGCAGCCTCCTGACCAGGGTGTCGCCTTCGATGGCTTCCACTACTGAGGACAGGATGAACTCGATCTTTGGGTTTGCCTGCGCCTTCTCTTGAATTACCTTCGTAGCGCGTAGATGGTCCCTGCGGTGGATTAGGACGACCCGCGAGGCGAACTTGGTCAGGAAGATGGCCTCGGTCACCGCCGCGTTGCCGCCGCCGATCACCGCCACCGCCTGGTCGCGGAAGAAAGCGCCGTCGCAGGTGGCGCAGTAGGAGACGCCCTTGCCCGTGTACTCGGCCTCGCCGGGCACGCCGAGCTTGGCGAACTCCGAGCCGCCGGCGATGATCACCGCCTTCGCCTCGAAGTCCCCTTCGCTGGTCCTGACCAGCTTGCGCCCATCCCCGACCTCGATGCCCTTCACCTCGGCCAGCGCCGTCTCCAGGCCGTACTTGGTGGCCTGCTTGTGTATCAGGTCGCCCAGCTCCATGCCGTTGATGCCCTGCGGGAAGCCGGGGAAGTTGTCCACATCCTCGGCGTTGGTGATCTGGCCGCCGAAGCCCGCCTTCTCCAGCAGCAGCGTATGCAGCCGGGAACGCGCCGCGTACAGCCCGGCGGTGAGACCGGCGGGCCCCCCGCCGACGATGATCAACTGGTAGCTCTTATTCACAGCAGACCTCTTTGTGCACCTCGACCGCCTGCGCGATGGCCCTGAACTCCAGATTGCCCGAAAGCCTGATCACGCCGTTGATGGCGACCGCCGGCAGCGCGATGGACAGGGCCTCGACTTGTTGAAACAGGTCCCGGTTACTCGTTTGAAGCGAAGGGTTGGCCAGATCGAGCATCTCGACGTCGATGTCATTGCCGAACCGGCGTTTGAGGTGCTCCCTGGTGAAGGCGATGTCCTCCGGCGAACTGCAAGACATGCCGCACTGCGCCTCGCAGTGTTTCGTCCGGCTATCGTCGAGGATGGTGACCAGGATGGCCATGTGGCCCCCTATTTCTTGGCGGCCAGGGCCTCGTCCAGCGCCTTCTTCAGGTCGCCCTTGGAGCGCAGGCCGACTATCTGCTTGACGGGCTTGCCGTCTTTGAAGACGAGCAGCGTAGGGATGCTGCGGATCTCATATTTCTCGGAGAGCTTCCGGTTCTCGTCCACGTTCACCTTGGCGAAGCTGACCTTGCCGGTGTACTCTTCGGCCAGCTCGTCCACAATGGGCGCCACCATGCGGCATGGCGAGCACCAGGTGGCCCAGAAGTCCACCAGCACAGGGGTCTTTGCGGAAATGACCACGCTATCGAAGTTCTTGTCGTCAACAGTTTCGGGCTTGCTCATCGATCCTCCTCCGGCATTGCCTGGTAGATGCAGTGCTTCTTGATTGCTATCTTACCACAGTTCGGAGGTCTGCTGTCAATGGGAGCGGGCAGGGCGAAGGGGCTCAAAGAGCGATGTTGGCCGCGCGAAGGAAGGAGTGACGGTGAACTGATACCGCAGGTTCAAACCTGCAGGATGCGTGACATCGCTCCAAGGGGGCAGTCGTCGGTGGTAATGTCCCCAGCCTCAGTAACGCATGCTGGGACGCGTGGGGGGAACAGCGAGGCCCCGCCGATCGGCGGGGCCTCGCGCTTAAGCTACTTGCCGGCGCTCTTCGTTGACTTGCCGGACTGGTTGCCACCGTTGTTATTGTTCGAGTTCTTGCCGGATTGTTGCTGGCTTTTGTCGTTATTCTCGGCGCCTTTGCCGGACTGCTTGCCATCGTCCTTCTGGCCGGAGTTATCGCCTTCCTGCTGCTTGTCCTTGCCGTCCTGCTTGTCGGAGTCCTGGCCGGACTTGTCGTCATCATCGTCATCGGACTTGGACGGCGTGTGCTTGTTCACGGCGCCCGTTACTCCGTCAGCGGTCACTACCGGCCCGCCGAGGCCCCCGTCGACGATGCTGGCTGAGGGGCCGCTTCCCTGCAGGGTCACTCCGGACTTCAGGGCGATTCGTTCTTCGTATACGCCGGATGCCACCAGAACTGTGTCACCGGATGTTGCTATGACCAGCCCATTGCTGATCGTGAGGTAAGGATTACCCAGGCTGCCGTCGCCGGTCGTATCGCTTCCGGAGGTGGACACGTAGATCGCCGCCGCCGCTCTTGTTTCAGCCGGCCGTATGGTGGTAGTTATGACCAGCGACAATACCGTCATGGAGGTGAGGAGCGCGAACAGAGCAGGACTGAGCCGTTTTGCGCGCATCGCCCGTTGTATGTATGCTAGCCACCGTGCCCTCATTATGCTTCCTCCTGACTGACGCGGCCGGTTATGATGTTCGAGCGTCCTCACGTAGGACTACAGCTTTCCGGTCTGCGTTCAGCTAATGTGCAAATGCCACGGTCTTCGCTCCGGGTATGATATGGGCCCAAGTACTATCTACAGCTTATCAAGTCAAGGTAATAGGGGGGTAACAAAATGGTTTAATTTTGGTATAAGAGCTTTTCAGACGGATGGCTGCCACGGGCATTCATACCCGCCAGGCGAAGCTCCCTTTGACGCTCCGCCGAAGGTCTGGTATACTTAGGGCCGCTGTTGCGTGTGTGTTCGGCGTGACACAGCTACCCAGGTGCATCAGGGAAGCCTCGCAGGATAGTGAAGCACCCAGAGACGCTACCGTGCCTTGGCATGGGATGAACAC
>JAUSJJ010000191.1 GCA_030647705.1 Dehalococcoidia bacterium | reverse complement strand
CTCATCAGGCTGGAACTTCTACCTCGAACACCTTGTCATCGGGCCTGAGTCTCAACGAAGTGGGTTCGAGATAGAGACAGATTGCTTCCTTGGCATTCGCCAGCGCTTCTTCCTCAGTATCGCCGGCGCTGCAGCATCCTGCCAGCTCGGGGCAGAAGGCTGCGAAGCTCTTGGTTTCGGGGTCGTATTCAACAACTATGCGGAACTTCATCACATCTTCCCCTTGATTCAGTATACTACCCCAGTCAATCGCAGTCTAGCGGGACGGCTCGCTGACCAGAGTCAGGAGACTGTCTGTATACATTGTAGCTAGAATCGTTCAGGCTGCTTCCGTTACCACTGCACAAACATCGGCATGACCACGTGGATGTAGTTGTCGCTGCCGACAATGCGGAGCACGCCGGGGCTTGACGGGCTGGTCGTTTCGAGCGCTACCTGGCCATCGCCCAGCACGGACAGCACATCGATCAGGTATTTGCTGTTGAAGGCGATCTTGGACGCATCTCCCTTGACAGTCGCATCGATCTCGGCGGTGTTGTCGCCGATCTCCTCGGCTCTTGCCGAAACGCTCATCTTGCCGGGCGTGAGGTCGGTGCCGGGAGTGACCTGGATACGCAGGATGCCGCTGCCATCGCGGGCGAAGACAGAGGCGCTCTTGGTGGCTCGCAGGAAATCGGAGACGCTGACGACGGCCCTGGTGGCGTAGCTCTGCGGGATCAGTTGGCCGTAGTTGGGGAAGTTCCCCTGGATGAGCTGGGACACCATCTCGACGTTTTTCAGGCGGAACAGCACCTGACGTTTCTCCGAACTGACCGTCATTTCGACGGGGTCGTCCTGGTCGGCCAGAAGCCGGTTCAACTCCTGCAGCGTACGCGCCGGAATGATCACACTCATCTTCTCGGGGACGGGCTCAGTGAGAGGCAGATGGTACACCGCCAGCCGGAAGCCATCGGCGGCAGCCAGCGTCACCTTGTTATCTTCGAACTCGATGCAGGCGCCGGTGAGCACGGGACGGGCATCGTCGACGGCCGCAGCGAGGACGGTCTGCGTGATGGCGTTGCGCAATGCCTCAGCTTCTATCTTCTTGGTAATGCCCTCGCTGATGGTCGGTATCGGGGGAAAATCGTTAGCGTCCATGCCGGCAATCCGCGCTTCAAAGCGGGCGCACTTCAGGCGAACAGCGTGGGATTGGGGTGTCAACACGAGGTCTATGCGCTCGTTCGGCAGCGAGTTGACGAACTCGGTGAGCAGGCGGGCCGGAATGGTAATGGAGCCCTCCTCTTCCACCTTGGCGCCGATCCAGCAACTTATGGCTATCTCCAGGTTGGTGGCGGCCAGCCGCAGCCTCGACTGGTCAGTGGAAAGAAGGATGTTGTTGGTGATGGGTAGCGTGGTCCGTGCTGCCACCGCCCGACCGACCGTTGCCAGACCCTTTGACATGTTCTCTTGAAGACATGATAGCCTCATAGCGCACCCCCGAAGAATTTCCCATAGTATACAATCACACTTTGCCCAAGTAAAGGGTGTGGTGAAATCGTTTGCCGCAGTGCCGAAAGAAGGTACCCCTGAGGGCCTTCGCAGGTTTGCCATTGCCACGGGACTACGGGTTCCGGCCTCTCTCCTGCCCCTCTGCCGCCTCAGGCGGTCTTGCCCCAAAAGTACTGCATCACTGTCATCCTGAGTCCTCCGCTTTGCTCAGGACAGGCTCCGCGAAGGATCTCGTACCTCACTCCGAAGGACGAGATTCTTCGTCGCTTCGCTCCTCAGAATGACATTCGAGGCAACGCCCGCCTCATGTGGGTGAGGAGAAAAGAAGGGGTCAGGTTTCAGGCCACGCCGTCCGCTTTCATCTCAGCGGCAGCCAGCGCGCGGTCCACGGACTCGTTATGCGGAGCATCCTGCATGCCGGCTGGCTTCCCCTTGAAGAACACCCCGAGGTAAGGCTTGTTCAAGATCGGCGCCTGGGCCAGTCTCATGGCGCGATTGATATCGGTAGGGTCATGCCGCCAGGGTGTATCGGTGGCCGAGGCGGGCAACTCCACCATTTCGCCCTCTTTGAGGTAGGTCGCCCGCGACTTCATCGCCTCGAACATCTCAGGAGGGTTGTAGGTAACGCAGGGGGTCAACACGTTGATGAAAGAGAAGCCCTTATGTCTGATGCCCGCCTCGATCAGCAGGTCGAGGTGGTTTGGATCGGTCGAAATGCCCTGAGCGATGAAGGAGGCCTGCGCCGAGAGGCTGTAGCTGAGCATGTTGGAGATGGGGTCGACCGGAGGATACACCTGGGCGGTGAAGAAGTCCTCCTCCTCCCCGTCGCCTTCCCAATTAGGGGTAGTGGGGCTGGTCTGCCCTTTGGTCAGCGCGTAGATGAAATTATCGACCACAATACATGTGATATCGAGGTTGCGCCGTACTGCGTGGGGCAGATGTCCGGCGCCGATGCTGAAGAAATCGCCGTCCCCGCCGATGGCCACGACAGTCACATCCGGCTTGGCCAGTTTCGCCCCCTGAGCGATGACCACCGCACGGCCGTGGATGCTGTTGAAGCCGTAGGTGTCCACGTAGGCAGGTATCCTGGAGGAGCAGCCGATGCCCGAAACGATCAACGCCTGGTGATTCGGTATGCCCAGGTTGGGCAGGGCCTTTCTGGTAAGCGCGTTAAGCAGTCCGAAGATGCCGCAACCCGGACACCACACCGGCTTGAGTGCAGTTCGATAGCTGGGAGTAGCCGTCATTTCGATGTCTCCATAATCGGTCCGGTCAGCTCTTTCCTGCTGAAAGGGCGTCCGCCTGCCCTGCAATAGCTCTCAGTCCTCTTCGGCATTTCCGCCTCGGAGCGCAGATAACGGTACATCTGCCCGGAGTAGTTCATCTCCACCACCAGCAACCTTTTCACCGACCTCAGGAACTCCCTCACCTTGTCAGGCAACGGCCAAAGCAGTTCAGGCACGCAGACCTTGATCTCCTGCTCCAGACCCAGGTGTCGCACCGTCTCCCAGACCACCTGCCCTGTAGAACCCCAGGTGATGATCCCCCGGTCAGACTTCTCATCGCCGAAGACATTGACCAGGTCGTCCCGCTTGCGCAGCGGCATCAGCTTGCGCATCCTTTTCTCATGCATCTTCTGGTTGGTCTCGAAATTGAAGGCGGGGAACCCTTTCTCGTTGTGGGTGAGGCCGGTGGTCTGGTATACCCCTCCTTCATCCCCCACCACTGACATAGGCGAAACCGAGTCCTCAGTGAATCGGTAGCGGCGATAACCCGAGAGCTCTGCGCCAACCGGCTTCTTTCGTTCCTCAATGGCATAGTCCTTCGCAAGGAACTCTCCCCCGACCGCCATCGTTGTCTGCCCCAGCCACTGGTCGGAGAGTAAGATGACCGGAGTCTGGAACTGCTCAGCAATGTTGAAGCTCTCGATTGCCAGGCGGTAGCAGCCCTCGATGTCATGGGGAGCGATGACCACCCTGGGCGCATCTCCGTGGCCGCCGTAGATGGCGTGGCTTAGGTCGGACTGCTCGGATTTCGATGGAATGCCGGTCGATGGGCCGCAGCGCTGCACATCCACGAGCACCAGCGGGATCTCCGCCGATGAGCTAAGCCCTAGCATTTCGGTCATCAGGTCCAGGCCGGGACCGCTGGTGCTGCTCATGGCCTTGGCGCCCGAAATGGAAGCTCCGATAGCCAGTCCCGCCGATGCGATTTCGTCCTCAGCCTGCAGAAAGGCCCCACCGTTCCGCGAGAGTTGCTTCTCCATCTCTTCCATGACTTCTATGGCAGGCGTAATCGGATACCCGAAGAAGGCGCGGCATCCTGCGCGCGTGGCGCCTTGTGCCACGGCAGCGTTGCCGTGCAGAATGGGCCTGGGCAGCGATTCATGCGCCGGCAGGAGGTGGAGCCTGGAGAAAGACATATCAGGAAGGAGGCCTCTTCCCGCTTCGAGGGCGGAGAGGTTCCCCTTCAGCAGCCGCAATCCTCGTTCGCTGTCGATGGCCTTCTCCACGCGGTCCTGGGGGAGAGCCAGCATCTTGAGCAGCAGTCCCAGCGCCACCAGATTCTTGTTCTGCGCCGAACCGGTGACTTCCTGGCTCTTCCTGGCAAAGTGCGCCTGGCATGACCGCTGCGGCAGGTTCATCGTTGCCGGTGGCTTCTCTTCGTAGAGCACGATGCTGTGTATGTCCAGAGGCAACTCCTGCTCGAACTCCAGGTACTTCTCCCAATCGAAGCAGACCAGGATGTCCAACTCATCCCTGGGCAAGGAGAGCCGCTCGCCATCCAGGTTCAGCTTCACCGCGGAGCCGCCGCCCCTGATCTGGGCTCCGTAGTACCTGGGCATCTGGCTGAAGTAGCCTTGGGCTGCTGCCAGCCTTTGCAGCAGACTCCCCATGACTACCACCCCATCCCCACCCGATCCAACCAGTCCTATGGTTATGGTCTCTTTCATTGGGGTCCTTGCTAATTGGATTGGCCGAACGAATAAACCGATTCTATCATCTGCGGGCAAAAGCTGCAATGGCAACTGGCAACCGATTGCCGGACTCCATCTCCAGGGGCGTCACCCGAAGCCGTCAGGGATGCGCTGGGGGCGCTTCTTTCGCCTTCGCGGCGACCGGCTCCTGGTAGTGCAGGTGTGGGAACCGGCGGTGGCTGATCCGCCGGTTGACCGGGCGGCCACCCATCAGGATATGGAACAGTTCCGCAGCCGGAATGGCGCTCACCTTTCGTACCTCTTGGATGCCGGGCAGGAAGGCCAGAGACACCGCTGCTCTGAGCAGGCCGGAAACCAGCAGCAGCGTCAGGACCTGATAGCCCAGGAAGTACGGCAAGTGCGGCGCCAGGTACCCTCCAGCGAGCGCCCCCAGCCCCCCAGCAATCCCGTGGCCCGCGTTGAAATAGGCGAGGTACCGCGTCCTGTTCTCCGACGTGGTGGCGTCATACAGGTAGTTCACGGTACAAAGGTTGAACCCTGCCCAGGCAAAGCCGGAGAACACCTGCACCACCCCCAAATAGACTGGGCTGGTGGAGACAAGCCACAGCAGCGGCACCAGCGGGATCAGCCCGGCGGACAGTCGCACTATTCGCAGGTTGCCGCCTTTGTCGGCAGCCCGTCCCCAATGCGTTATGGCAAATATCGTGGCCACGGAAGAGGCCGTTTCCAGTATGGCGAAGGTCAGGTAGCTGAACTTCAGGTCGCGCAGTTGGTAGACGGTGAAGTACGGGCTCGCGATATTCACCGCGAAGCTCATGGCGAAGAGAAACAACATGTACCTGCCGAGGTTGGTGGACACCAGGCCGTGGGTGAACTCCGAAGCCTTCATCCGCTCCTCGACCTTGTCCTGCCCGGGCATCTCGTAAAGCCTGGAGAGCAGCGCCCAGGAGATAAGCCTGGCCCCAAGCGCCACGCCAAACAGAATGGCGAAGCCCCACAGCGCTCTGCCGATCAGGAAGTTGAGGAAGACGCCGCCCACCAGGAAGCAGATTATAGTGACCAGCGTAGAGAAACTGCCGCGCCGCGCAAAATACTTGCCACGCAGGCTTTGCGGCACTATCTCTGCCATGATGCTGCCCCAGGCAGGAGCGATGAGAGCGCCAAAGATGGAGTAGAGGGTGACGAACAGGATCAGCCACCAACCTGGATTGATGCCCTGCACCAGTGCCAGAGTCATCACGGGCGCCAACATCAGCCCCTGAAGCATGGCGAAGATGAGGACGACTGCCTTGCGGCTCTTCAGACGGCGCACCAGCCCGGAGTCGAAGAGCTGCACCAGCGAGGCCAGGAAACCGGGGAGGGAACACAGAATGCCTATTTGAAGGCTGTTGGTCTGCAGGGCTACTGCATAGGCAACCAGATAGTGGTCCCCAAAGCCCAGAAACGCCCCGTAAGCCATGCCCTCGGCGTTGGAAAACCAGAGGGCTTTTCTGACCTTTTGCGTGAGCAGCTTATCTATATGCATCGGCGAAAAAGAGCCTTTGGGGGAGGCCCCATCATAGCACAGCATCACCTGCCATTCAAACCGTTCGAGGCTGGGAAGACGACCACCTAACGCGCATCGTGGTTCGCACGCGGCCAGTCTGACAAAACAGTTGAGCCCCCGTGGACCAGCTTTGGGGGATCAGGCAGACCGCGCTCAACCGTCTAGGACTTGTGCTTCACCTCATCGGACGGACGGAAGCGCATAGCTGACCACACGTCATCGACGGATACCATAGATACCCCGGTCATCTTGTACTTGCCCATAGCTGCCCAGAGCGTGTCGCGGTTCAGGTCAGTGATCACCTTCGAACTGCCTTTCGGATAGCAGATCCACAGCAGCCCGCCCGACCTGAGCGCCTGCATGGCTGCCGGGGCAAATGCCTCCAATTCCTCCGAGTCCTTGACGAACAGTTGCACGAAGTCCACCTCGGAGTCCAGATCGTCCACCATGTGGGCGCCCGCCGGAAGCCTGCCCAGTTCGCCAACGTACCCGGCAGGCGGATTGATGATCGCGACTTTGTAGTTTGACTTGATCTGCAGCTTCTTGGCCAACGAGCTTTCCGGCATGGTTCTGCTTACCTCTGTTTTCAGCATGCCACACTATCGGGGCGTGGCGGTATCCGTAGGCCAACCTAATCGGAACGAGCGAAGCTACCTAATATTCCACCGCGTCCGTGGCGTCCGGCGTCGGTCTGCTGGACGTTTGCCGCCCAATCCTGAGCAGGCCCTGGAGATCGCTCCTGACGTCCAGCATGTTGCGCCAGAGGTCTCCGGTCTGTTTCAAGCGTTCGGGGAGGGTGAAGACGGTGAAATCGGTGGGGTAGACCTGCCCCACTTCCTCCCAGCGCAATGGCGTTGACACGGTGGCCTGCGGAGTGGGGCGCGGGGAATACGCCGAGGCCAGCGTCTTGCCTTTAATGTTCTGGTTGTAGTCGATGAATACCTTGCCCTTCCGCCTGTCAATCGCCCAATCCAACGTTATGTCGCCGGGATGCTGTTTCTGCACGAATTGGCCTATTGTCCTGGCGGCGGAACGTGTGGCGCGGTAGTCCAGACTGCGCTTCACCGGCACATGGATGTGAAAGCCGGTAGCGCCCGACGTCTTGACGAAAGCAGGGAGTGAAAGGCTGTCCAGAGCCGCTTTCAACCACAGCGCGACCTGGCTTGCTCTGGCGAAAGCCTCCCGGTTTAGCTCCGGCTCCGCGCCTATGGCCTCCTTCCCAGAGTAGATATATGGGTCAATGTCAAAGATGATGAAATCGGGTAACTCAAGCGCCTGGTCGGGTCCCTTGTTCACATCCAGATCAGGCGCCGCGACTATTCGGGAAAACCAGGTGTGGACCTCCAGGTTGGCCACCTGTCCCAGCCATAGTAAAGTGGGCAGATTGTTGCACATGACGTACTGCTGCTTGCGTCCCTTGCTCTTAGAACTCAGCATCACTGTCTCCACGAAGTTGGGCAAAGGCGTGGCCCAGTGCTTCTGAAAGAAGTGCTCTCCTTGTATGCCATCGGGGTACCTGCTGAAGGTGAGCGGGCGGTTATGCAGGTGAGGCAACAGGTAGGGCGAGACCCTGGCCAGATAGCCGATCAAATCGCGCTTGGTGACCGCTCTACGGTCACCCGCGGCAGGCCACAGCTCCTTGTCGAGTTTGGTCAGCGAGAGCCTGTGTCCGGAGACCTCGATAGTTGCGTTTTCTCCAGGGGCAGCCAACCGCGCCAATATCTCTTGCTCTGGTTCGTGTGCAGGCGCCGCGGAATCGGCCACAGGGCTGACTGGGCTTGACATAACCGCAGGGTGACGTACCTCTGAGGCCGGCTTGTCCAGGCGCAGGCGGAGGAAGACCGGAGCACGGAGATAGCCATCGCCGGTGACCTCGGCGTATTTCACCTCGGCAACCAGTTCGGGACGCACCCAGGTCGCCGGCGCGTTCTCCGGAGGCGTTTCCCGGAACGGGCAGTCCGCTACTTTCAGAGCCTGAAGTGACTGACGGATCTCCGCCAGACCCCGCTGATCGAACCCTGATCCCACGTGACCGGCGTAGGTTAGCCGGCCGGAGTCCTCGAAGTAGCCGAGGAGCAACGCGCCAAAGGCGCCGGAGCGAGCGCCACGCCCGAGTGTATAACCCCCGATGACGAAATCGTCGCTGAGCGCCGTCTTCACTTTGAGCCAGTTGCGCGAGCGCCTGCCGGCTTCGTACATGCTGTCCTTTCGCTTGGCGACCACGCCCTCCAGGCCGTTCTCGATGGCCGCCCTGAACAGGGCCTTGCCCTCACCCTCGAAGTAGTCCACCAGGCGGACATGTTGTGATATTCGCAGGGCGGAAGAAAGCAGCCTCTTTCTCTGCTCCAGAGGCGCCTTGAGCAGGTCGTAGCCATCCAGGTAAAGTACGTCGAACACGTAGTAGACCAGGGGTATCGCCGGCGCGATGCGGCCTCTCGCTGTCTTCTGCACCGACTGCAAGTAGTTTTGCAGACACTGGAAACATTGCTTGCCCTTCTCGTCCAGGGCGATGATTTCCCCATCGAGCATTATCTCTGCTGCCGGCTGTTGAACCAGCTCGGGGCCCAGCAGGGCATAATTGTTGGTGACGTCCAGGCCTCCCCGCGATCGGAGCGTTGCCTTTCCATCGCGGATGAATGCTACCACGC
The DNA here is from genome assembly GCA_030647705.1 of Dehalococcoidia bacterium. GTDB lineage: Bacteria > Chloroflexota > Dehalococcoidia > JAUSJJ01 > JAUSJJ01 > JAUSJJ01. Next base: position 916 of record JAUSJJ010000191.1, on the reverse strand, counting down.
GGTATCCATCGAGCTTGGGCTCGAAGTACCATCCAGGGTCGTCGAAGGGCTCTGCGGCCAGCGTGGCCAGCATCGGCGATACCGAGTCAGGCATGGGCGCGCGCCGGGCGCCGGGCATTTCCGCGGGAGTGACCTCGGCCCGGACGCCCAAGGCAGGCGATTTCCCTGCTTTCAAATCATCGATGCCGATACCGCTGATCACCGACAGGTCTTCCTTTAGTATGTCGCGTTCAGGGGAAGCATAGCTGTCTCTGTGCTTGATCAGCAGCCAGTCCTTCTGGCTCCGCTGCATCCGTACCAGCGTCCACGAGCCTTTCAGCTTCTGGCCGCGCAGGAAGAAGGACAGCTTCCCCTGCTCAAAGCCCTCACGCATGCGCCCCTCAGCCTCGGCGCGGTCGTCCCAGGAAAGCCGGCCGCCTTCGTCGGGAGAGTAGGCGCCCTGGTCCCAGACGATAACCTGGCCGGCGCCGTATTCACCCTTCGGGATGACCCCCTCGAAGGAGCGGTATTCCAGCGGATGGTCTTCCACGAGCACCGCCAGCCGCTTCTGTCCGGGGTCAAGGGAGGGCCCCTTGGGCACCGACCAGCTCTTGAGCGCCCCGTCGAACTCGATGCGGAAGTCGTAGTGCAAGCGCGTGGCGGCATGCTTCTGCACCACAAACGCCAGCGGGCCAGACCGTCCGCTTTCGGCGCCGGGTGGAGGCTCTGAGGTTACCGAGAAATCGCGCTTCTCTTCGTATTTCTTCAGCACAAGACTATTATACCTGTTGGGATGCTATAATGGCGATATGGGGAGAATCCTGATCGGCATTTCAGCCTGGGCAGACAAGGGACTGATCGAAAGCGGCGGCTTCTACCCGCCCGAGGTGAAGACGCCTGGGGACAGGCTGCGCTACTATTCCAGCAGGTTCCCGCT
>JAUSJJ010000290.1 GCA_030647705.1 Dehalococcoidia bacterium | reverse complement strand
CAGCCAGCCGCTTGAGCCCGGCGATGACCACGCCACCGGCGGTCTCCGCGAAAATACCTTCAGTTTGCGCCAGAAGCACCATCGCATCCGCTATCTCCTGGTCGGAAGAGGCCTGGCCCCCGCCCCTGGACTCCTTTATGGTCTTCAAGGCGTAGTACCCGTCGGCCGGATTGCCTATAGCCAACGACTTGGCGATGGTGTTGGGCCTGACCGGACGGATGTGAGTGGTACCCGCCTCGTAGGCAGTGATAATGGGCGACGAGCCGAGCCCCTGAGTCACGTACATCCTGGTGTTCACCGAGTCGATCAGCCCCAGGCGGCAGAACTCGTTGAGTCCCTTCCACACCTTGGTGAACAAAGAGCCCGACGCGGCTGGGACAACAGCAACGTCCGGCGCCTTCCAGCCGAGCTGCTCAGCAACCTCGTAGGCCAGCGTCTTGCTTCCCTCCGAGTAATAGGGCCTGAAGCCGATGTTCACAAACGCCCAGGGGTACCGGTCGGCGATCTCGGCGCAGAGTCGGTTCACTTCGTCGTAGTTGCCCTCGACGGAAACCAGGTTCGGCCCATAGATAGCCGCCCCGACGATCTTGCCCTGCTCAAGGTCGGAAGGGATGAAAACATACGCATCCATGCCTGCCCGCGCGGCATGAGCCGCCACGCTGCTGGCCAAGTTCCCGGTCGACGCGCAGGCCAGGGTGGTGTAGCCGTGTTCCCGCGCCTTGGTAGCCGCCACGGATACCACCCGGTCCTTGAACGAGTAGGTGGGGTTGACGCAATCGTTCTTGATGTAGAGCCGGTCCAATCCCAGCGTCTTGCCCAGGTTGTCAGCCTTGAGCAATGGGGTGAAACCCGCGTTTATGTCGATGGGGTCCTTGCTTTCGATAGGCAGGAAGTCCCGGTAGCGCCAGATGTTGTAGGGGCCTGCTTTGATCTTCTCCCTGCTGATATTCTTGCCCAGCGCATCGTAGTCGTAGGCAACCTCCAGGGGCCCGAAGCAGAACTCGCAGACATGAGTCGGCTCCATCGGGTACTCGCGCCCGCACTCTTTGCAGCGCAAGGCCGTGGCATAAGACATCTTCATCCTCTTTCTAGCGCCCGTGGACCGGCATAGCGAAGCAGTCCAGGCTGCTCAGCAAACGGCCTTGTCTCGAAACACAGTCTGCCACCGTCGGCATTGCTGAGGCTGCTGTAGGTCCGGGCCGCCGAACGGGTGACCTAAGTTTGCCCCGAAGGGGCTCGCTCGCTGAGGGGCCTGCCTCGACGTTGAGGCTGGCGCCCTGACGATGCCACCCGTACGTTCGCTGTCCTTGTGGGAGTATAGATTACAGTTACAGCGTTTGCCTGTCAAGTTCCGCGCCACGCCTGCAGTTCTCCTTGACACCCTGCCCGTTTGGTGATAAGGTTTAGCCGGATTCTGTGCTTCCTCTTTCCCAAATCAGGCCAGGAGGTGACCATTGTGGCTCAACAATCACTGATTACCCCTGAAATGAGAAAGGCGATCGGCAAAGACCTCGGCTCGGTGACGATAGAAATCGAAAAGGGCATGATCCAGAAGCTCGCCGAGGCCATTGAAGACCCCAATCATCTGTGGACAGACCCCGCCTTCGCCGCCAAGACCCGCTACAAAGGAATCATCGCTTCACCTGCGCTGTTCACCGCCATCATGATGCGCGGGGGGGCCCTGCGTCCATTGGATACCGGCCTCACCAGGCTGCTCGACGGCGGCGGGGACTATGAGTTCCTCAAGCCGGTCAGACCTGGCGATGTGCTCACTGCCCGCAACACCCTCAAAGACCTCTTCGAGCGACCGGGCAAGGCGGGCCCGATGCTGTTCCAGGTCTTCGAAACAACGTGGACCAACCAAAAAGGCGAACTCGTGGTCAAGAACACATCGACCATGATCTGCTACTAATCTGTTACAGAAAAGGAGAGAGCGCATGGTAAAGCAACTCCTGTTTCAGGACGTAGAGGTCGGCGCCGCGGTACCCACCCTGGTGAAAAAGCCCAGCACCCAGCAACTGGTGAAATGGGCCGGCGCCTCCGGGGACTACTACCAGATCCATTACGATAAGGATTTCGCCATATCCAAGAACCTGCCCGGCGTAATCGTCCATGGCAGACTCAAGTCCGCTTTCCTGGTCCAGATGTTGACCGATTGGATCGGTGTTGACGGCGTCCTCAAGAAATTCTCCTGCAGCTATCGCGGCATGGACTACCCCGACCAGACGATGACCTGCAAAGGCGCCGTCACCAAGAAATACGCGCAGGGCGGGGAAAACTGCGTGGAATGCGACATCTGGGCCGAGAACCCAAAGGGTGAGAAGACCACCATCGGCTCGGCATTGGTTGTCCTTCCCGCGAAGGCGTGAGTCTGGGCCCCTGAATTGCCTCCCCGCCATCCAAGACGTCCGGCTCTCCGGCGTCAGCGGGACTCATCACAGCATCGCTGTGAGCGAGTGAGAAACCAAGAAACGCAGCCAACACACAAGGAGGACGGAGAAAATGGGCGACAAGCTTAAGGGCAAGGTAGCCGTAGTCACCGGCGCCGGCCGTGGACTGGGCCGGGCCCATGCGCTGGCGCTGGCCAACCAAGGTGCGGCAGTCGTGGTCAACGACGTGGGCGGATCCCTGGACGGAACGGGCACGGGCGCCGCTCCCGCACAGGAAGTCGTCAACGAAATCAAGGCCAAAGGCGGCAAGGCCGTGGCCAACTACGACAGCGTGGCTGACGCTGCCAGCGCGGAGAAGATAATCAAGACCGCAGTCGATACCTTTGGCTACATAGACATCCTGGTGAACAACGCCGGCATCCTCCGTGACCGCATGAGCTTCAACATGACTACGGACGAATGGGATGCGGTGATCAAGGTCCATCTCTACGGCAACTTCTTCTGCTCCAAATACGCCGGCATCATGTTCCGTCAACAGAAGCGTGGCGGCCGCATCATAAGCACATCATCGGTGGCTGCCCTGGGCAACATGGGACAGGCCAACTACGC
>JAUSJJ010000288.1 GCA_030647705.1 Dehalococcoidia bacterium | reverse complement strand
GGAAACAGGCCTTTCATCCCGATCTGCGCCAGGTTCTTCTCCCGGTACTTGCGGAGGTCTTCCAGGAACAGGTCTCCAAAGACGCAGGCGGAGACTCCGGCCTTCTGGAACCCCGCGAGCGCGGCCCGCATCTTGTCCTCGTATTCCTGGTTGGAGGTCTGTCTGGAGATGGGGATTTGCGCCAAAGGGATGCCCAGGGACTCGGCCTGCCGCTCCAGCAGCGCCCGGCGCACGCCGTGCATGCTCACCCTGTCGTAGTCCTGGGTCACCGTGGTGAGCAGGCTGACGACCTCGTACTGCCGTCCGCGCTGGACTTCGTACAAAGCAAGGGCGGAGTCTTTGCCGCCGCTCCAGGAAAATACGACTTTCTCTTGTGTGACTGGCACTCCGCTCTTGCTAATAGCGCGACCCCATGAACCGCTTGAGCGTGGCCACGACCTCTTCAGGGGATTCCTTAGAGCACTTCATGAACGCTTCCTCGATGCGCCTGGTCCGGTAGACGTAGGGATCGAAATGAAGGGCCAGGCAGGAAGGCTCCGCGACTATCTCTTCCAGCGCCTTGAGGCTCTGCGCCGGCGTCTTGTTGGCAGTGTTGAGGTAGTAGGCGCCTCCGGTCACTGCGAACAGGGTGGCAAAGAAGTAGTTCTGGAAGTCAATGTTGAGCAACGCCCTCTCGCCCTTGTGGTCTATCAGGTTCTCCTTGTTGACCAGGACATAGGGATTGAGCCAGCGCTCCACCCCGGCTCCCGTCTTGCCGCTGCCGGAGAGGTAGCGCATCTTCCCTTCATAGAGTATGTGGATGGCGTTCTCCGGAGTAAGCCTCTCCACTTCGGGCAGACCCTCTTCTCTGCGCAGGAAGACGACCTTCTCTATGGAAGTGAATCTGGCCAGCTTGTGTTGCTTCTCCATGGCTGTGCCGCCGCCGGCAATGTCCAGGGAATTGACCATGGCCCTTGAGTTTTCGAAGGCGTTCCAGACGTAGTTGCCGGCCTCGTCGACGGGCACATTCTCTATTGGACACCTGGGAAATATCTCCCCCAGCACCGGCTGGGACAGCGCCGTGTCCGTTCTCATGTAGTACCAAAGCTCCGAGTAGCGGCCGATGGCCAGCCTCGGCCTGCCTTCCTCGTCGTAGTTGAACATGACATAGAGCCAGTCGTCCGAATGGATACGGGCGCCGGGCTTGTCTTTCAGCATGGCGCAAAGCGTCGACTTGCCGGTGCCGGTCGGAGCCACGATGACCACCCCGCGGCCATCGATGTCCAGGCAGGAGCCATGGATGGAATGTATGCCCATCGGCTGCAGAATGTCCATGCCGATGCCCAGCCCCCGGCTCTTCTTTTCTCCGTAGTACGACGAGTTGATGCTGAGCGCGGTCCTGGTCTCCGGGCAGTACCAGAAGTGGGGTGGTTTGTCAGGCACGTCGATAACCAGGTAGAACATGGCCTGCGGCTTTACCCCATGCGGCGCCTGTGGCCAGTTGTAGGGCTCCATCCGCTGCACGTTCGGCGAGTTGGTCAGACCGCCGATAACTGCGCCCCCGGCCGCGATGTCCAGCCTCTTAGTCCTGGGGTCCTTCTCCAGAAGAGGCAGGTATTGTTTGAGCAGGTCGTCCATTTCCGCCCGGCTGGTCTCGTAGTTGCTGGCGCCCCTGGCGGTGACCCTGGTCAGCACGTCGTTGGCGTGCCTGGGATTGCCGGTAATCTCCTGCATGCAGATCTCGTGTCTGTCCCGCAAAGCCTCAGGCACCTTGAAGATCGGATCGTATTCCAGCCCTTTTTTCTCCACTGCACACACTCCCCTGAAGTAGAATAACGTCTCAATAGTATCAGAAACCGAACGATCCGGCAACGACGCATTGAGCGGTCATTGAATCTCCGTGTGGCCTGCTTGCCAACTGCCCATTTCGGCCATCCCCCCGTGTCAAGCACGGGGCAGGCTCTGACCCCCTTCCAGGATTGGAAGGGGGAGTAATTTGGTATTGGGGGACACCCCCAAACCCCCGGCAGAGAGGCAACGGCCTCTCTGCACTCGCCAGGTCTTGGAGCATCTTCCGCTCCGAGTTTGACACCGGCTACACAGAAGAACTACCATCTTGCAGGGTCGGCCCTGCGCAGGTCACCGGCGTTATCAAGGACATGCTGGAGGTGCCGCAGCCGGTCATCGCTGCAGTCAACGGCGATGCCTGGGGGTTCGGAGCAACCGTCACCCTTTACTGCGACTTCATCATTGCCGCAGAACACGTACGCATCTGCGATGCCCATGTTTCGGATTGGGGTTTGGTGGCTGGAGATGGGGGAGTCCCCACATCTGGCCGCTGCGGGTCGGGCTGGCCAGGGCCAAGGAGTACCTGGTCACCGGCGACCCCATCGCTGCGATAGAGGCGGAAAGGATCGGCCTCATCAACAGGGTAGTCCCCGCTGAGCAGCTCATGCCTGCGGCGATGGCGCTGGCGCAGCGGCTGGCGAGTGGCCCGCAGCAGGCCATTCGCGGCACCAAGCTTTGCCTGAACAAGAGGGTCAAGGAAGAGGTGAACCTGGCCCAGGACCTGGCGCTGAGCCTGGAGATGCGGAGCATGACATCGGACGACTACAGGGAGGCGGTGTTGGCAAAGATGGAGAAACGGCGGACGAGATGGGATGCGAAGTGACCATCCGCCCGGTTGAGCTTCCAATGGGGGATCGTGTAGCCCGAGGTTCGGAACCGGGGATAGCCCGTAGTTGAAAAAGGCGCCGAGAACTCCCCCGAAAACCGCTTGACTTTGGGCGGAGAAGTTATATAAAATAGAGGCAGAAAGATGATCTGGAGTTGCGACGAGTTGCAGATCTTGTTTCTGAGCACTACAATTGTCAACAGAAGAGCACTGGCGCTTAGCCGGTGCTCTTTGTTTTTCCGTGGGTCCGTGGAATAAGTTACGAGGAGGGCGCAATGCAATCAAGCCTGATCAGCAAGATCGAGAAGGCACGGCGCTACGCGGAGGAGGGGGACCGGGTGACTTTCGCCAATTTCACAGCCCATTTTCGTGGTGAGCACAACGACTACATCGTCAGCTATGAGAACGGCAAGCTGCATTGCACCTGCGACTTCTTCGCAGGGTGGGGACTTTGCAGCCACACAATGGCAACGCACAAGATGTTGGGATGCATGCTGCCCAAGGAAAGCCTGCCTCTGCAGGCAGTCGGCTAGGAGCTGGTTGTGTAGGTAAGCGTTACACTGACCCTTCCTTCGATGGGAGGGGAGGGAGCTTGTCCCGTATTAGCAGACTCCGTCGCCATCCCGAACGAATCGGGACTTGATACGG
>JAUSJJ010000279.1 GCA_030647705.1 Dehalococcoidia bacterium | reverse complement strand
AGCAAACAGTACATTGCCTCCAAGTCTTCCAGCCACAACGCCGGCCCGGCATCGGAGGGCATTCTCCAGTCGCCGCGGGGAGACAGGCTCACCGAACCGACCTTGGGCCCCTCGGGGAAGCAAGTCCTCTTGAACTGGTTGGCGAAGAACCTCTTGATGAAGCTGGCCAGCCACTTGTGCAGGTCGTCGACAGAGTACCGGCCATCGAAAAGGCCCTGTCTGCTCACCTCGCTGGCCAGGAAAAGGATCTTGCCTGGCCGCATTCCGAAGCGGACGAAGGGATAGAGGTAGAAGTCGGCCAGTTCCACCGGCCCGATGATCTCCTCGCTCCTCTGCCTGATCTGGCCGTCCTGTGGCGGGAGCAGCTCCGGAGAAATGGGAGTGTCCAGGATATCGTACAGCACTTTCCGGGCGGGAGACCTGGACAGCTCCTCGTCGGCGACCCATCTCACCAGGTACTGCACCAGCGTCTTGGGCACTGAGCAGTTGACGTGATAGTGGGAAAGCTGGTCCCCGGAGAAGGTGCTCCACCCCAGCGCGACCTCGGTGAGGTCTCCCGTACCGAGCACGATCGCGCCCAGCGAGTTGCCCTTGTTGAACAGGAACTCCGTGCGATACCGCGCCTGGACATTTTCGAAGACCACGTCCTCCTGGTTCTCGTGGTCGAGGTCTTTGAAATGGGAGAGGCAACTGCGCATGAGGTCCACCCGTGCGAAGCTGACCCCCAACGCCTGGCATAGCTTGGTGGCGTTGGTCCTGGTGCGGCGCGTGGTACCGAACCCGGGCAAAGTGAAGGCATGGACGTTTCCCCGTGGCAGGCCCAGGAAATCCATGGTCTTGGCAGCCACCAGCAGGGCCAGCGTGGAATCGAGGCCGCCCGAAACCCCGAGCACCAAACGGCTGTTCCTGCTGCCGGACAGCTTCTGGCCCAGCGCCGCCACCTGCATGGCGAAGATATCGCGGCAGCGCTCAGCCCTTCGCGCCGGGTCTCCGGGGACGAAGGGGTGAGGATCAAGCGTACGCCGCAGCCCTTCTGGAGAGGGGTCATCGACCTCAGCCTCCACGATGCGAAAGGCCTTCTGCTGTGGCGAGAGGTCCTGAAAGCTGGTACCGGTGCGACGGTCGTGGGCCAGCCGTTCCACGTCCACATCGGCCACCAGAAGCTGTGCGCCGGCAGACAGGCGGTCCGATTCCCGCAGTATGACCCCGTTCTCCGCGATAAGCGCATGTCCGCCATAGACCACATCGTTGGATGACTCGCCGGCGCCGGATGAAGCGTAGCAGTATGCGGCCAGGCACCTGCCGGACTCGGAGGACACCATGGTGCGGCGCCAGTCTGCCTTGCCCAGTATCTCATTGCTGGCCGAGATATTGATCAGCACGGTAGCGCCGGCCAGCGCCTGGCGTTCGTGCGGCGAGAGCGGTATCCACAGGTCTTCGCAGACCTCGATGCCAACGATGGCCGAGGGAATCCCTCTTAAAGCGAACAGAATGTCGGCGCCGAAGGGGACTTGTTGCCCGGCAAGCTCGACGGTATCCACGCGGGCGTCCTTGCTGGAGGCGAACCAGCGGCGTTCGTAGAACTCCTTGTAGGTCGGGATGAAGGTCTTGGGCACTACGCCGAGGACGCGTCCCGAGTTCAAGGCCACCGCGCAGTTGAATATCTTCTGCTCTACCTCCAGAGGCATCCCCACTACCACCAGCATTCTGACGGAGGCGCTTGCTTCCAGAATGCGGCGCAGCCCCTCCCTGGCTTTGGAAAGCAGCGCCTGGTGCTGCACCAGATCGCCGATGGTGTAGCCGGTGAGGGCCATCTCCGTGAAGGCCAGCGCCTGCACGCCCTCCGCCTTCGCCTTGTTAATGGTATCGATGATGCCGGCCACGTTGTGGTCAACGTCGGCCACGCGGAGCGAGGGCACTGCCGCGCCGATGCGCAGCATGCCCAGGGACTTGCTCAACTGAACACCTTGATCCACTCTTAACACCTTCCTTTCAGAGAGTGCATAAGAACGGCCCTGGACCCCTCGGGCATCCCCCGGGGGTGGCAACAACCCTTGTCTTCGCTGCCCGCCCGTGAGCCTTGCACGATACTCTGAGCGCACATCCGCATAGGCGTGGCTTGCGCTCAGCGTAGGAAGTGCGGAGTCCACCAAGCCGTCTGCAAGAAGGTTCTTTGCTTCTACCCCAGGCTGAAGCCTGGGGCATGCTGCCCTATGGGTAGGCCCGCTCGTATTTCTCCGGTCTGTCCTTCTACGTGGCGATGTAGTCCTTCAAAGAAGGCAACGCCTGTTCAGAGACCATTTTTGCTCCGTATCGGGCCTGCCACAGACTTTGGGTCTTTGCATCCAGCTTCAATTCAGGAAACGTTTGGAAAACACGCCTCGCGGAAATCCCCTTAAGCATGAAGACGGCTCTGGACAAATCTTCTGGATTACTCCTTAGCAGGAGATGTACATGGTCGAACATGGTCTCACATGCCAACAACTGAATCTCTTGGTCAGCTGCTATCTGGTGAAACATTCGCTTGACCTTTCTCCTCGATCTCCCCCACAAGAAGCCTTTTCCTCCTCTTTGTGGCAAACCAGACGTGGTAGCAGTTGGCGGCACTCGTGTACATTTGGATCGGCTCCGTCGCTTATGCCCAGGCTTCAGCCTGGGGTATGGAAAGGAATCTGTCCTACGGGCCTATGTGCTTGAAGACAGAGTGGTAGCAGACCTGCAGCGGGTCCGTCTGCGGTCCCTTCGCGGGTGCGGCTCCGGCAACCTTGTCCAGCAAGCCGGCAGGGTCCTTCGATTCTACCGCGAGAAGGGCCATGTACTTGCAGTCACCGGGCCTCCGGTTTGGCCTGAGCGTGCGATAGCGTTCGCCCCAGGCCGCCCCCGGCATCTTGAGCAGGCGGGGCAAATAGGCGCTGCTGAACCATTTCTCGAAGTCGCTGTCCGACACGCCCTCAGCCGGGTTGGCCAGAACAAGCATCAACGCCCGGGGCGCGCCCCCACCGGCGCCGGCCTTCTGCAATTGGGCCGAGGCGTAGCGGCGGACGCCGAGCGGCTGCCAGGCGCTGAGCAGGCGCGCCTGCAGGCAGTCGATCATTCGGCCTTGCGCGGCCCTCTTCAGGTCATCCACCTGCGCCACCTTGCGCAGCAGCGCCCAGGGATCGTCCCACTCGACGGTGTACAGGGCCATGTACAGCGGCTCATCAGGAGCAAGCTGCGGCCTCATGTTTTTGTAGCGCTTGCCGGACAGAATGCCCGGAGTTGCCGTGAGGTCGGGTATGTGCATCTTATTATACCATTCGTTGAACTCGGCATCTCGCGCCGGGTCTGTGCAGTTTGACAACATTATCCATATGGCGTGCATCTGGTCGGGTCTCCCTTCTTGTTGATAAAGCAGAATAACAGGTGGATGGGAATTGGTCAAGGTGGGGACGCATGCCCCAGACCCTCTTAGCGTGGTAAGAAACGCCTGTCTTTCCCACCCACCCGTCCTGTGAGGTGTATGTGGGGGACACCCCCTGAACCCTGTCAATCCGCCTCAGGCGGACTTGCCGCTGCACTCTCTGGCAGAGGTCCTTAGGCCCCGCCCTGCAGGAAATGGGGCATGCTTGCTCAGGGGAGGCCCCCGCGAAAGGCGAAAATCCCTCTCAATCTCCCACGTATCAAGTCCCGATTCCTTCGGGATGGCGACAAAGTCGCTCATACGGGGCAGGCTCTTTTGAGAAAGGGAGAGGCTGTCGTCCCCCCTTTATCAAAGGAGGGACGAAGGGGGATTTCAGGATAATCTCGTGAGTTTCGCAGGACGCTCGCCAGGCGCCCATAGGTGCGAAGCGGGTTGAATTGTGGTATGCTTTCTAACCCAGAGAGGAAGTGTGGGGTTTTGACGCAGCTTTTTTGACGGAAGAATGGAAGATGAGTGAAAAAACAATCCTGCTGGTTGAAGACAATCCGAACGATGTTGTGCTCACCGAGAGAGCGCTGAAGAAAGCCAATGTCATCAATAAAGTAGTAATCGTCAGAGATGGCGTAGAGGCATTGGACTACCTCTTCGCCACCGGCGCCTGGGCCAGCCGGAATGTGAAGGACCTGCCGCAGGTCGTGCTGCTGGACTTGAAGCTGCCCAGAATAGATGGGCTGGAAGTGCTGCGGCGAATCCGTGCAGACGCTCGCACAAAGCTGCTGCCGGTGGTGATACTGACCTCCTCCAACGAGGAAAAGGACCTGATCAGCGGATACAGCCTGGGAGCCAACAGCTACATTCGCAAGCCGGTGAGCTTCACGCAGTTTGCCGAGGCCGTCCGGCAACTGGGGCTCTACTGGCTGGTGCTGAACGAGTGTCCGCCGAAACCGGCATAGAAGAGAACTCATGAACAAGCCGCTCCGCGTACTGATTGTCGAGGATTCAGAAAACGATGCCCTGCTGCTGTTGAGGGAGCTCCGAAGAGGCGGCTACGATCCCATCCACCTGCGCGTGTTTACCGCTGAAGCCATGGCCGCCGCGCTGGATAAGCAAGAGTGGGATATCGTGTTCTCCGACTACGTCATGCCCGCCTTCAGCGGCCTCAAAGCCCTTGGGATCACGCAGCAGAAGAACCCGGAACTGCCCTTCCTTGTCGTTTCCGGCCAGATCGGCGAAGACGAGGCGGTGACCGCCATGAAGGCCGGCGCACAGGACTACATCATGAAGGGCAATCTGAAACGGCTGGTTCCGGCCGTGGAGCGGGAGCTGGCCGATGCGGTCGTCCGCAAGCTGGCCAGAGACGCCGACGAATTGCTGCACAAGACCTCGGAACGATTGAAACTGGTTACCGACACCATTCAGGACGTCTTCTGGATCATGTCGCCCGAGGGAAAAGATATCATCTACCTCAGTCCCGCTTTCGACAGTCTGTGGGGCTTCCCGCGAGAGAACGCCTACGCATCACGACAGGCCATGCTCGACGGGGTCCACCCCGCAGACCGGCAACGTCTGGAAGGGTTGGCCCAGAAGCGCGCCCGGGGGCAGCAGTATGAAGAAGAGTACAGGATCGTCCGGCCCGATGGTTCGGTGAGGTGGGTCCGCGACCGGGGCTACCCGGTGCATGACAACAAAGGCCGCCTGGCAAGCATTACCGGTGTGACTACGGACATAACGGAGCTGCAGGCGGTCAACCGTGCGCTGATGACGCTGACGCGGTGCAATGAGGCGCTGGTGCGCTGCGCCACCGAGGAGGATCTGCTGCAGGCTATTTGCCACGCCGTAATCGAGGCCGGGGGCTACCGCATGTGCTGGGTCGGCTACGTCGATGAGAGCAAACAGAAAGCGGTAAAGCCAATGAGCTGGGCCGGGCACGAGGAAGGCTATCTGAGCACGCTTAGCATTGACCTGCCCGACAGAAAGATGGGGCGCGGCCCAACAGGCGTCGCCATGC
>JAUSJJ010000273.1 GCA_030647705.1 Dehalococcoidia bacterium | reverse complement strand
GGGAAGCTGCGTTCCCCGGAAGACGGCGCGAAGCGTTACGCCATCATCATCGGCAGCAACTACGAGTCACTTCCGGAAGACGCCAGCATCCCGCCATTTGTGCCGTCGTTCGCCACGCGTTTGAACTGGGCCGTCAACGATGCCTACGCGATGGCCGGCCTGCTGGCCGGGTTCGACGAGGTGATAACTCTGATTGGCTCCGGGCCAACGGGGGCGAGCCGGGCCAACATCTTGCAGGCGATCCAGAACGTGAAGCGGCACGCCGATGAAGACGACGAGGTGGTGTTCTACTACTCCGGCCATGGCGCTCAGCAGCTCCGGTCAGAGAAGGGGAAGGGGTGGGGAGCCGCCTCCGAGGGCATCGTGACCGATGAAGGCAACAAAGTCGACTTTATCTGGGACAAAGACCTGGCCAAGGCTTTTAATGACTTCGAGAGCGAGCGGATGGTGTTCATATTCGACGCCTGTCTGACTGGCGGCATGACCGAGCTGGCCGGTGAGGACAGGCTGGTGCTCATGGCCACCGGCAAAGACGGCATCGCCGTCGAAGATGCAGGGCCGGACGACCCCAGCAATCTGGGCATCGGCCAGGGCTTCTTCACGTTCTTTCTGATGGCCGCTCTCACCGGAAACGCGCCTCAGGTGGATGCAATGCTCAGCAACATATTGGGTGTTGATATCCAGAACCCGTATACGCCGGTCCCCGGCGCGCCCGTCAGCGTGGAACAGGCCTTCGACTATGCATCCTGGAGCCTTCTGGCAGTGTCGCCCCTGGTATATGGCGGCCTGGAGTACTACTTCGGCCCGGAAATCGCGGGCTACTGGGATACGCCCACTGTCATCGACCGTTTCCGGGGCGATCTCCTGCTATAGCGTCTCACAGTTACGCCGCCCCAGGAAAAGTGAAGGGCCAGTCCCGAGAATCGGGACTGGCCCTTTTTTTGACCTGCCTTATTCGCCTTGGCCGTACCCCTCGCTGTTTAGGAACGGGATTGGACCATCGTGAGAAGCTATTGAAGGCCGACCACCGGCGTGAAGTCCTTCGGGAAATAGACCAGGGCGAAATGCCGGGGTGGGACCTGCGAAGTCTGGCGGTACATGAAGTAGTTCCACCAGCTCCGCCACTCCGGGAAGCTGGTGATGCCCTGCCAGAACTGGGGCAAGGTCAGCGTCTGGTAGTCCTGGATCGGCCACCACAGGTAGAGGAACTTGACCCCCTGGCCGTACTCTCCGGCATACGGGTCGAACTTGCTCTGATGATAGTCGCTGAGGATGACTACCCTGCCTTTCGGCGCCTGGTCCAGCGTGCCGATATCGATGTATTGCACGCTCTTGTAGTTCCGCAGGTACCAGTCCATGCCCCAGAAGACGTCGGAATCGACGGTGAGCGGCAGGTCGTAGCCCTGGCCGGTCAGCCGGGCCAGCCGGTCGACCTCCCGCATGACGGCCTTTTGGTCGGGCGATCCCTGAGCGTAGGTGATCATCTCGCGGGGGACATCGCCGTCGTTGTAGCTTGCCTGCCAGGAAGCCCTCAGGCTGAAGGCGAAGAAGAGCGCTAACACCAGGAGCAACGCCACCTGCCCGCTCCGGCGCAGCCCCAGCCACCATACCCAGGGCAGGCAGAGGACAACTGCAAAGAGGCAAATGGCAATCAACGCCCAGAACTCCACCGGTGACGGCGCCGCTCCCAGTGACCGCAACGTGAGCGGACTCACGGGCAGCAGCAACAGGAGCCACAGACCGCCCTTGGACCAGAGCGCGCGCCAGTCCACTCTTTCCAGGAAGGCCCCGATGAACCACCCGGCGAGAAGGATCAGCGGCAACTCGATGTGCACCATCAGCCAGGGCATTTTCTCACCCGCGTATGAGTAGATGAGCAGGGCCAGCGTAGCCCAGAAGAAGATAAAGGCTGCCAGCTTACCTCCCTTTATCGCACCCCAGACCATGCCCGCGACGCCGAAGACAAGTGGCAGGAAAGAGTACAGGGGCAACAGGATCAGGTAGTAGAACCAGGGTTGTCCGCCGCGTTGCACCCCGTGCTGCGTAATCCAGTAGTCGAGCGATCCCCAGGCTCCGGTGGCGAAGCCCTGCAGGTTGGTGAACATCGTTGTGTAGAAGAAAGCGTAGATGCCCCAGAAGATGAGCGCGCAGACCAGCCAGGTCCACATCTGCCACCGGAACGCCACAACCGCCCCGATGAGGAAGAGGACCCCGAATGCAGCGATCTTGACCCAGAGATATGCCAGCGGCGCGGACATGTCGATCCCTGCCCATTGCAGCGGCAGGCGTATCAACGGCGCCGCCAGCGGCAGGGCGAGTGTGAACAGCAACAGGAAGAACGAACCGGAGGGGGACACCTTGGAGAAACTGAAGCCATGCACGATCCCGGAGAGAAGCTCTTTGACGGCCACAACCAGCAGGAAGGCGCCGAAGATGAACGTGACGATGTAAGCCGATTCCATGGTGGTGAAGCTGAGGGCCAGAAAAGCCGCCGAAAGATACAGGTACATCGGTTTGGGCTCTCTCATGTAGCGGAACATGCAGATGGCGAGAAGCACGGCCCAGACCACGATGAAGATGTCGTCCCTGATGAAGCGGCTGTAGAAGAGCATGAACGGCGAGAAGGCGAGAAGCACGGCCGCAGCCAGCGCCCCGGTCCGTCCCAGCTCCCGGCGCAGGAAGTAGGGCAAGCCCACCAGCACGGTGCCGGCAACGGCAGGCAGGACCCTGGTCGCGTAGTCCGTGGCCCCAAACAGGAAATAGGACAGCGCCTCCAGGTGGAACTTCAGCGGGCCGTGCATCATCGGGTCGTGGGTATACCCTTTGCCCATGAAGAGGTTCCAGCCGTAGACCGCGTGGAGGCTCTCGTCGTAGGCCAGCGTCTGCTTGCCCAGCGCCCAGAAGCGCATCACCGCCGCGATCAGGATCAAGACCGCGTAGAAAGCCACTTCCCGGTCGAGCTTGAATCCAGAGGGCTCGGCCTTGGCCTCATCCGCCGGCGGCAACGGCGGCGCCGGAGGCAGTTCAGGGACGCCGACCTCTTCGGCAGTCTGTGGCGGTGGCTCTTTCATCTCCATAGTTGCTAGCCCGTTCTCACTTTGTAGATCGCTACTCCGTTGTTCTGATAAGCTATGTCCATGAACCCGCCGAACCTGGCAAGGTCGCCTGCGGGGTATTGCTTCTTCTCTAGAGAGCCCACGTAGACGTACGTAACATTATACTTCTGCAGCAGCGATTTGACCAGTTCCACGTTTGCGCTTTGATAGATTAGCCCTACATCCTCTTGACGCCCGGCGAAGGCGCTCGACCCCCTCCACTGCTGCTCGTGGCCCGGCCAGCCGAGCACCGTGGGCAGGCCGGTCTTGGTCGAGATACGGGCGTATTCTGAGTAGGAACCTCCGACCGCCTCCACAATGACCGGGCTCCCTTGCGTGTTCTGCTCCAGCCATTGGACCGCGGCGTATTCGTCGGGGTTCTGCTGTCGCACCCAGGCCAGGCCATCGAGGGTACCCTGGGGAGAAGAGCCGGCGCCACGGCTGTACGTAGCCAGCACCGGGTATACGCCGGCCGCGATGACCAGGAGCGCCAGCACGACCCACCAGACGTAGTTGGCCAGCCACTGCAGCCTGGTGTGTACTTTCCAGCGCACGCCTACGTAGTACACGCCAAAGGCGCAGCCGATGGCGAGCATGGTCCATGCCTGGTAGTAGAGCTTGAACACAGTGTTCATCCTGTTGCCGAAGACGTCCCTGATGAAGAAAAGCTCCACGCCCATGGTGAGATAAAGGCCCGTCAGCACCAGCAGCAAGGCAAACAGCGGCGCCCGTGGCTCGTCAATTCCTTGTCTCATTTGGTGTATCAGTGCCCAGACTCCCACGAACAACACAGCCAGCAGCGGCAGCAGGTGGACGAGCTTGCCGCCGACCATGGCTATGCCTGCCCCGGGCCCTGTCGTGAACAGGCTCACCAGGAATTCCAGCGCCGCCCACAGGGCGAACGGCCCCAGGACGATGAC
>JAUSJJ010000266.1 GCA_030647705.1 Dehalococcoidia bacterium | reverse complement strand
ACGGGCCCGCCCTACAACCTGGGAGTGACCAAGAAAGCGTACCCCTGGTCATGGGGTAAAGCCGGAGTACCCTACTACTGCCTCCACTGCTGTGTCTGGAGCGAGATCATAGCCACGGAACGCAACGGATACCCGGCCAGGATCACGCTCTACTCCGAAGACCCTAACAAGCCCTGCCATATGGTGTATTACAAGAACCCCGCAGATATCCCTGAGGAGTACTTCACCAGGATCGGCTTCAAAAAAGACGTCTCTCGCATGAAGAAGCGGGGATAGCGCTCTTCGCCGGATGCCCTGACTGCCTTTCTCTCGAAGATAACCGCGGGTAGCTGTAGCCAGCACCGTGCGCTGGTCGCAAGCTCAGGGCGACAACGGTCCGTGGGTGAATGAGTCCCGCCAGGTCGGGCACAAAGCGAGAGCCTCGTCGCGTGCAGCCAACGAGGCTCTCGCCGGATTGACGGTCGTCTTACTGTCGGGTTTCATGCGGCCGGGTCAGGCCTTGCCTCCTACCCAGATGGACACTGCCCGGGCCAGTTCAGACCCGATGTCCCCCTTCAAGACAACATCCCCCGAGCGAGCCGACCGCTGCGCCTGGCTGACTGCGTCACTTGTGCGATACTCCGTTGATCTACTGAATAAGCAGGCCGATGGCGCGTTCAAGGCAGCCTTTGCCGTTCCAGCCTCCGTTACGGGTTCTCTGTCCTGCCACGGCAAGGGCGGCGCACTGGAGAACGTGCACATCACCAATCAGACTCAATGCACGGATTGCCACAACGGTATTGACAGCGGTCATCCGGGCACAAAGAAATAGCCGGCGGAGTCTTGCCGGAGGAACGTACAGACGGGGAGGTTCTCCCCGGTTATGCCCTTTCGGCTTCTTTGCCCAAGGAAGGGTTGACCGCACAGGCGATGTCACCGCCGGCGGCCAGGCTGTCCATGCACGTGTTGCAGCTAAGGCAGGCTACGATCTTATCGTCTCTGCCTTCGGCTACCTTTTCCACCCACAGCGGGTCGGCCAGCAACTGCCGCCCGATGGCAACAAGGTCTGCCTTGTCGTTGGAGACGATTTCCTCAGCGACCTGCGGTGTATTGATGCGGCCAACCGCGATCACGGGCACGTTGACCTTCCGTTTGAAGGCTGCGGCGAAATCCGCCAGCAGGCCAAGCGGGCGATCGGAAGTTGGTGCAACGTGGTCGATCCAGTAGCGGCGCGGGTCGGCGGGAGCGCCGACGCCGATGTTGAGCGCGGCAACGCCGGCTTTCTCCAATTCAAGGGCGAAGGCCACGTTGTCTGCCAGAGTGGCGCCGCCCGTTTTTTCATCATAGGCTCCGATGCGGAAGATGACAGGCAGATCCCCCGATGTCGCGATTCGCATTGCCATGACGCATTCCAGGCCGAAGGTCATCCGCCGGGCTATGTCTCCACCGAACTTGTCGGTTCGCCGGTTGTCGGCGGGGGAGAAGAACTGGGAGCAGAGCTGCCCGTTGGAGGCGTTGATCTCGATGAAATCGAAGCCGGCCTCCAGGGCAGCCCTGGCTGCCTGGCCGAAGCGGAGAATGATCGTCTCGATCTCGGCGGCGGTCAACGCGCGACATGGGGTCTTGGGCGGTAGACCTGAATGGGCTCCACGATAGTAGATGTCGTCAGAGGCTGACGGGGCAACCGGCTCGCCCCTGGCGTCTTCAAGACCCATGCCCGATGGGAACCGGTTGGCATGAAAGAGCTGCGGGCCGATACGTGCGCCTGCCGCGTGCACGGCGTCCGTGAGCGACCGCATACCCTTAACGAAGGCAGCCGCCGCGTCGGCCTGCCGCCAGGGTTCGTCCGAGATAAGAAGGTCCACGGAGATGCCCTGGGTGACGATGGCTGCTACGCCGCCCCTGGCACGCTCAACGTAGAACGCGCGTGCCCGGCGGCCCCGGAGTCCCAGGTTCACGAACATGGCGGGCATGACGACGCGGTTCTTGAGTCTCATGCCGCCTATGGTTACAGGCTCAAGCAGTCTCACGGTTCTACGCCATTCTGCATCAGGCATTCACGTCTGAAGTCTTGCGCCAAAGGGGCGTCTTTATGCCGGCAATCTCAGCCGTCACAACCAACTACGCTGCCCATCGTCGCCATTCCGATGAAAATCGGAATCCAGTGCCTGCCTCAGGATGCTCATTCTTCCTGGGTCCTGACTGGAGTTTACCCCGTGCCGCGATACGGGGTCGGGATGGCGGTTCTGGTGTGCCACGGCGTCACTAGAGCCGGTTCCCCACCACGAAGCCGTCCTCGACGGCCTCCAGTATCTTCCGTGGCTGAATGCAATCGCCCACCAGATGAACGGTGACCCCGCTCAGGCCTTGGAGCAGGTCGCGATTGGCCCTGGCGCCGGTTGCCAGCACCACGCTTTCGCCCTGGATGAGTCGCTCGCCGTCCCTGGTGACAGCTCTGACGCCGTCCGTGGATATCTCCAGGCATTTCGCGCCCGTGACCATTGCCACCTTCCTGTCCTTCAACCGGTTCAAGGTTGGGCGCCGGAACAGGGTCATGATCTCGCTCCCGACCTTGTCCAGCACCTCAACGATGGTCACGTCCTTACCCTGGCCGGCCAGCACCTCCGCCGCCTCGCAGCCCACCATGCCGCCACCCAGCACCACCACGCGCTTTCCGGTGGCTGCCTTGCCGGTCAACACGTCTGCTGCGGTGACTACGTTCTCGCCATCGATTCCCGGTATCGGAGGAACGGCAGGCTTGACGCCAGAGGCCAGCACCACGGCGTCCGGGTTCTCCCTCTTTATGAGATCGGCGTTGGCCTCCGTGTTCAGCTTGACCGTGACGCCGAGCTTCTTCATCTGGCCTTCAAGATATTTGATGTAGGGCAGTATGTCATGTTTCTCGGGCGCGACGGACGCCGCCAGCAATTGCCCGCCCAGCCTGGCGCCCTTCTCATAGAGCACTACCTGGTGTCCTCTCAGCGCCGCCACCCTTGCCGCCTCCAGTCCTCCAGGGCCGCCGCCCACGATCACCACCTTCTTCTTCTCCCTGGCCGGTGCGATCTTCCGTTTCCACTCCTTGCTCAACGTCGCGTTGACGGAGCAGAGCATGGGCACGTTGAACTCGCCGACGGTCTCGCCACATCTCATGCAGGCGATGCAAGGCCTGATCTCATCCAGCCTGCCCTGTGCCGCCTTGCCGGCGATCTCCGGGTCAGCGATCTGCCAGCGTCCCATGGCGATGAGGTCCGCTTTGCCCTCCCGCAGAGTCTTCTCGGCCAGCTCCGGATCGATCCTGCCCGAGGCGATCACCGGGACTTTGACCGCCGACTTGACGGCCGCCGCCTGGGGAATCAAGTTGCCTGGGGGTGGGGATATGGTTAGCAACATGTGGCTGGCCGCGGCGAAGTCCCTCACGTGTATAGCGTCCGCACCGGCCCTCTCGGCAAGCGCCGCTATCCTGGCGGCTTCCTCTATGGTGATGCCATCCGTCTCACCCCATTCCAGACCGTTGATGCGGCACCACACCGGGTAGCTGTTGCCCACTTTCTGCCTGATGGCATGAAGGATTTCAACCAGGATGCGGGCCCGGTTCTCCAGGCTTCCGCCGTATTCGTCCGTGCGTTTGTTCGACGCTGCAGACAGGAAGTTGTTGAGCAGATAACCCGAGGCGGAGTGGACTTCCACTCCGTCGAATCCGGCCCTTCTGGCACGCTCGGCCCCGTCAGCGAAGCGCGTTACGATCCGCTTGATCTCAGGCACCGACAGCTCTCTGGGCGTCTCGTGCCCCGGCGCTCGTAGCGGTGAGGCAGATACTGGCTGCATGCGAGTAACTTGTGATTTGCCTTCTCTGCCCACATGGTGAAGCTGGAGGGCGGCCCTGGCGCCGTGTTTCTTGATGGCCTGGGCCAGCTCCGTCAGTCCGGGGATGAACCTGTCGTCGTCGATCCGCAGGGTGTAGGACAGGTTCTCGCCCTCCGGCGAGTCTACGCACGTATACTCCAGAATGACCAGCCCGCAGCCGCCCTCGGCGCGTGACGCGTAGTAGCTCTTCATCCGCTCGGTGACGTAGCCATCTTCATCAGCGTAGCACGTGCCCATGGGCGGCAACACGATGCGGTTCCTTATTTCCATCGTGCCGATTCGCACCGGCTCGAACAGCTTGGTCAAAGCGGGTTTGGTCATGTGGCTTCTCCCTCGTAGTTGTTTTTTGGTCGGTTGCCCTTACCGGTATTGCCCTGAGAGTACTGCATCCTTGTCATCCTGAGCGTAGCGAAGGATCTCGTATCCCACCCCGAAAGACGAGATTCGTCGCTTCGCTCCTCAGAATGACATTTGAGGCAACGCCACCCCTGCCAGAGAAGGGACGCCATCTCTCCTTCACATGCAAGCGTCTGCTGCTCCCACCCGCCCACCCGCATAGGTATTTCTGGGGGGCGCCCCCTGACCCAGGCAAAGGACTTCGTCCTCTGCACTCCTCTTCGCGCTACTCCGGCTAGAACGCGGCGCGGATCTCCGGCAGGTCGGCGTCGGTGGTGATGCCGCCGTCGGCAAAGGCGTCCGAGATGTCGTCCTCGCTCATGCCGAGGACTTCTTTGAAGACATATTCGTTGTGTTCTCCCATGCAGGGCGGCGCGAACTGGTGGTCCGGGCTTTTCGACAGGGTGAAGTGCGGGCCCTGGATGGATATCGGCCCCAGTTCGGAATGCTGCAGCGGCCGGAAGAAACCCTGTTCCTTGAGATGGGCGTCCTGGTACAGGTCCTTGTTGCTCTCCACCACCCCCGCGGCAATGCCGGCTGCCTGCATCATGGCTTCTACCTGCTCGGCCGTGTATTCCGCCGTCCAGCCCGCGACCAGGCTGTCCAACTCGTCCTCATTCTGTTTTCTGCCTGCCAGCGTGCTGAACTTGCTGTCCCCGGTCCAGGTGGGATTCCCGGCCGTGACGCGAAAGGCCAGCCAGTCGCGGTCGCTGGCGATACAGATGGCGCACCATCGGTCGTCGCCTTTGCAGGGATAGACCCCATGCGGGGCGGCGGAGGGAATGCGATTGCCATTCCGGGTCATCACACGTCCGTTTACTGTATAGTCCATGATCATGGGCGCCAGGAACTGGATGCCCGTTTCGAACTGTGCCTGGTCTATGTGTTGCCCCTTCCCCGTCCTCCTGCGCCGGTCGAGGGCGGCCAGGATAGCCGCTGCTGCGAAACGTGGCGAAATGTAGTCGGTGTATGCGCCCTGGGTCGGCGCGGGGTCGTGGTCCGGCCAGCCGGAGATATTGGTGAAACCGGCCACCGCCATGCCCTGTATCCCGAAGCCGGCCACACTGCTCAAGGGGCCGGTCTGCCCGTTCTGGGTGGTGCTGAAGTAGATGATCTCTGGCTTGACCTTCTTCACGCTCTCGTAGTCCAGGCCCCACTTCTTCATGGTGCCGGGCGTGAAGCTTTCCGCCACCACGTCCGCCCATTTGATGAGCCGCCAGGCGATGCCCAGTCCGGTGGGCTTGTTCATGTTGATGGTGATCCCGAGCACGCTGTTGTTTATGGCGGCGTACATGCCGCTGCGGTTGATGCCGGGGATGCCATCCTTGAAGGGCAGGAATACCCTGGCGTTGTCCAGCCTGAGATGGCTTTCCACTCGAACGACTGTCGCGCCCCAGTGCGCCAGGTATCGCATGGTCATGGGGCCGACGCCAATCCACGAGAAGTTGGCGACTTTGATTCCTTCGAGCGGATACTTGTTTTTCACTGAAAGGCCTCCCGCGTTGGTCTTGCTGCAATGCAGGTGATCGGCTGACCCTGCCCGCAAAATTGTCATTCCCGCCCGGCCTCGCGGTGCGGGGTAAACTCCAGCGGGAATCCAGATTGGAATGACTGGATTCCGGATCGAGTCCGGAATGACAGATGTATTAGCCGGAGATCCTGAACCCCGGCTTAGATAACCCCTGCCTGCTTCAAGAGGACGAGCTTCTGTTTCGGATAGCGCAACTCCTTGCGGTAGACCTCGTCGTTGTGCTCGCCAATGAGCGGGGCGCGTCGGCGGATGCCGAGCGGAGTATCGCTCATCTTGACGAAGCCCCCGCAGTAGTAGAGAGAGTCGCCCAATTCAGGGTGGTCCAGCTTCCGCCAGAAGTCTCGTGCCCTGAGCTGCGGGTGGTTCCACACTTCCTCGGCGGTGCTCACCGGAGTCAGTATGATGCCTCTGTCCACTGCCCCTTTGTAAAGCTCCTCCTTGGTCTTGGTCATGAAGAACCGCAGCATCTCATCTTCGATCCGGTCGATTTTCTCCTGGGGGAACTTCTTGGGATCGGCGATGTCGAAATCGGCGGCCCAATCGAACTTCAACAGCCAGTCGGGGGCCATGTTCTGCTCGGCCATCCAGGCCACGAGTGCCCTGGTGGAGGCAACAATGCCCGGTATCGGGCCACCCATCATCATGAAGGCCACATGGCCGTCTTTGCAGGGGAAGAGCTGCCGCCGTCCCAACCCGGAGCCGCTGACCAGCCTGGGCCCCGCGCGGCGATAGACGTATTTCATGAA
>JAUSJJ010000263.1 GCA_030647705.1 Dehalococcoidia bacterium | reverse complement strand
GAGTCGACTAGAATGCCGAGAGAGAACAGTAGTAGTGCGGGAACGTAGGCGTGGGCGTATTGACAACTAAAGACAGGAGTGTTAGCATCGAATGCACGCTCGGCGGAGGACGTGGGCGAACGAGGTGTGTCCAGAACGGCGGGGAGGGTAATCCATGACAACCGACAGCATATTCACCAAAGAAGAACTGAAGCAGATCGGTGCTAGAACTTCCGACCTGGTAGACGCCGCCATCGATTCAGGCGAGCTGGCGCGGGCGAAGAAGCTCAACCATCGCATGAATAGGGAATTCCTGGAGATGCATGACCTCTACCTGCATTGGACGGCCGCCCTGCTCAGTCACATCTATCGCCGCTTCGGCGACGAAGCGTTGTATCAGGCGCTGGATGACAGCTTCAGAATCCCATTCCGACCGGTCGTCGATGCTTTCATCGCCAGCGACGCCCGCAAGAAGGTGGAGATGTTTGCCCGGGGGCTGAGGGGACACCTCCAGCCACTGAAGATCGTGGAAGACGACGAGAAGGTTACCATCATTATGCAACCATGCGGGAGTGGGGCGCGCCTGGTGCAGGAAAAGAGCTACGAGCCGCCGATGAACTTGGCCAAGGTCAAGAAGGGTCAGATGATGACTTTCGGCCAGAAGGACTTCCCTGTTTACTGTGCACACTGCAGCTTCCACGAAATACTCTCGCTGGAGTGGGTTGGAGAACCCGTGCTCGTCATGGAGCCGGCGGTGAAGAGCGGGGAAGGCTCCTGTCGATTCCACATATACAAAGACCCCAAGAATATCCCCGCCAGATACTACGAGAGGTTCGGCAAGAAGAAGAAATGAACAACCAGCATAAGCTCCAAAGGCTCTTCCAGCCAATCAAGATCGGCGCGATGGAGTGTAGAAACCGTATCGTGATGCCCCCCATGGCGACCAATCTCGCCACAAGAGAAGGCTTCGTTACCGACCGGATAGCGGACTACTACGGGAAGCGGGCTGAAGGCGGCGCCGGGCTGATCATCGTCGAAGCGACGTGCGTCGATATGCGCATCGGGAAGACGGTCGTGTGTGAGGTAGGCATCGACGACGACAAGTTCATCCCCGGCCTGAAACAGCTCGCTGGGGCCATTAAGAGTCACGGCGCCGCCGCGGCAATACAGTTGCACCACGCCGGCAGAGAAACAAAGCCTGCGACGCTGGGCGGCCTGCAGCCGGTCGCCCCTTCGGCCATCGAGGTGCCTGGGGCGGCCAGGGGTTTCTATGTTCCCGCCAGGGAATTGACCTTATCCGAGATCGGCGATATCGTGGCCCGGTTTGCGCAGGGAGCCGCTCGCGCCAGGAGCGCGGGCTTCGATGGGGTTGAAATACACTCGGCCTCGGGTTACCTGATAAACCAATTCCTGTCACGGGCGTCGAACAGCAGGCAGGACCGCTATGGGGGAGACCTGAGCAACCGCGCCAGGCTGCTTCTGGAGATCATCGAGGCTTGCAAAGCAGCGGCGGGCAAAGACTGCGCAGTCTGGTGCCGGCTCAATTGCCGCGAGTCCGGCGTAGACGGCATTACACCTGAAGACGCTGAGGCGGTGGCCCGCATGGCGGTCAGCGCCGGAGTGGACGCTATCCACTGCTCCCATTACGGCTATGGGACGGCGATTTCCGATCTGTTTCTCTCGGAGGCGGGCGCCCTGATGAACATGGTCGCTGGAATAAAGAGGGCGGTGGACGTTCCGGTGATAGCCGTGGGCTGGATCGATCCCGTACTGGGAGAACAAGTCCTGGCGCAGGGCCAGGCGGACATGATATCCATGGGCAGATCTCTGATCGTGGACCCGTACCTTCCACGAAAGGCGGCCTCCGGAAGATTGGAGGACATCGCTCCCTGTATTTCCTGCCTCAATTGCATCGATACGGTCGTTTTCCAGGGAAAGGCAATGGAGTGCTCGGTGAACCCTACTATAGGTAGGGAACGAGAATACGACCTCAAGCGGAGCGAACGGCCCATGAAGGTGGTGGTCATCGGCGGAGGGCCCGGTGGATTGGAGGCGGCGCGGGTAGCAGCTTCGCGTTCCCACCATGTCACTCTCTACGAACGGCAGCCCGACCTCGGTGGCCAGTTGCTCCAGGCGGAAAAGCCACCAAAGAAACACACCCTCCAGAACCTGCGGGAGTATCTGACCACTCAGGTCAAGAAGACAGGCGTCAACCTTCGGACAGCGACCGAGGCAACACCCGTGCTGATCGCGGCCCTGTCTCCGGATGTTGCCATAGTGGCCACGGGCGTATCGCCGCTCGCGCCCGATATTCCTGGAATCGACAAGTCCGGAGCGGTCACTGCGGAGGACGTCCTGCTGGGAAAAGTGAAGGTCGGCGACAAAGTGGTGATCGTTGGAGGCGCCCTGGTCGGCTGTGAGACGGCGGACTTCCTGTCGGAGCAGGGAAAGAAGGTGACGGTCACCAGGCGCGGGACGAGGATGGCCACGGACATGGCGTCGATAGTTCGAGCCGGTCTGATGGCACGTTTGCACAAGAAGGGGGTCACTCTGCTCACGAACGTGAAGTACGAGCAGATAACCGAGAAGGGACTGACCCTGACCACAATAGACGGGCAGCGACGGACTATCGAGGCGGATACCATCGTTCTCGCCGCCGGCTCCAGGCCGCGACAGGAGCTCTACCAGGAACTGAAACGCACGGTACCGGAGGTACACCTTATCGGAGACGCGGTCGAGCCCAGGAACGTGAGGACGGCTATCGCCGAAGGCTGGCGCATCGGCAACACTATTTGACCAGTTTCGCGAGCGTCTCGTCCGCTTCCTGAACGGTTCTTGTGACCACTTCGCCGGCGCTCGGGATGTCCTTGATCAATCCTGCCGCCGCGCCGAAGATGACGCTGCCCTCTTCGATATCGCCGTTCAAGAAGCCGGCCCTGACCGCGGCGCCCCCGTAGACGGAGGAAATCTCCAGTGAATTGGCGCCTTTTGCCTCCATCTCGAGGCACCGCGCAGCCATATTGTTCTTCAGGCCTCTCACCACGCCAAAAGAGCCAAGCCAGGAGACCGTCGAGGTATCCGTGGCTTCCAGGACCGCCTGCTTCAATCTGGGGTGAGCGTTGCATTCCTTGGTGGCGATGAAGCGAGTACCCATGTAGACCGCCTGTGCGCCGAGAGCTAGCGCCGCAGCGAGCCCCCTGCCATCTGCGATCCCTCCTCCCGCGATAACTGGGATGTCTACCGCATCAACGATTTCCGGCACCAGGACGAAAGTCGGAATCTGGTCGATCCCGGAGTGACCGCCGGCGCCGTACCCCACGGCAACAAAGGCATCAACTCCAACCTGTTGAGCATGCCTGGCAGCTTCAACGTTGCAGGGATGCCCGTGGAGCAGCACCTTAACGCCAGCCTCCTTGAAGCGCCCGGCGTAGGTCTCCGGGGTCTTCCCCACCAATATCGCCACCGGTATCCCCTCCTCCAGGGCCACCCTGACGCACTCCTCGCTGAAGTCGTTGGGCGACTTGCCTGTGTCGGCATAGACAGCCGATACGCCCTCGTATATCACGAAGTTCACCGCGAACGGCTTGTTGGTGAGGGCCTTCACCTTCCTGATCTGGTCGCGCAGCCGGCGACCTACCTCCGCCACGTCGGGGGCGGGCTCTCTCGATCCTGCGTTTGGCCCGAGCGTGCCCAGTCCTCCGGCATTGGACACGGCGGCAACCATCTCTGACCACGTGATGTAGGCCATCGGCGCCTGTATGATGGGGTACTCGATGCCGAGTAGGCGACACAGATCAGTCTTCTTCACAGCGCATGCTCCTCGTGAGGCGATGACCTTCCGGACGGGGTTCTTACTGCTACGGCTTTCACCACCGACGGCGGAATCGAGGGCCTCCAACGCGCCAGCACATTGTGCGCATGCCGTCGGGCTTAGCGGTCATGGCACTTCCCGCTGTTCAAGTTGAACTGTTGACTGCCGTGTTGTTCTATCTCTTGAGGACTATCCCCATCAGGGAGGCGATAGCGTCTTCCACCGGGCCGCCGCCGGCATTGTGGACCAGGCCTATCTTAGGCCCCTTGCCGTCCCGCCCCGGCACCTGTCTGGCGCCGGCTTCTCCCCTGATCTGCCACACGGTCTCACAGATCTGGGCCGCTCCGGTAGCGCCTATCGGATTGCCTCTAGCCACCAGACCGCCATCGGTGTTGTAGGGTACGTCGCCTTTCAGCGAAGTGCGTCCTTCATCGATCATGCGGCCGCCCTCTCCGGGCGCGCAGAACCCGAGCGCCTGGTAGCTGATCATCTCCTCGATGGAGAAGGCGTCGTGGCACTGGACGATCTCCATGTCTTTAGGGCCTGCGCCCGCGATTTGATATGCCTCCATGACGCTCGATGGATCGTGGGCATAGGTGATGGGAACGGTCTCCGGTTTGCTGAAATCGTAGAAGGGAACGCTTCTCTGCACGCAGGCGGCGACGTTCACCAGCGGCTTCCTCGTGGTGTACTTGTGCGCTACCTCTTTGGCGCATACGATGATGGCGCCGGCGCCGTCAACCCTGGCGCTGCAGCTCATGAGCCGGGTCAGGGGATAAGCCACCACGGGAGATGCCAGCACTTCTTCCACGGTGTAAGCCTTCTGATGTTCGGCGTAGGGATTCAAAGAGGCGTTGTAGAAGTTCTTGGCAGCCACCTTTGCCATCTGCTTCTGTGTCCAGCCGTAGCTCCTGATCAGCTTGTCCACCAGCGCCGCAAACTCGCCGACGAAGGTCAGACCCATGCGACCGCCGCCCGTCTCCACATCGACGGCCCCGCCCATGGCGGCGAGAAGCTGGGCCGTGGCGCCCGCCGACATCTTCTCCACGCCCAGCGCCAGACCCACATCGTGGAGGCCGGAGGCCACCGCAATCCACGCCTGCCGGAAGGCCAGCGAGGCGCTGGCCGTGCCCGACTCCACGTTGACGATGGGCAGCCCGCTCAGACCGGCCCCGCTCCTCAGTGCGATATGGCCGCGGGCAGCGTGCTGTCCCTGGAGGGCGCCCTGCAGACAGTTGCCCACGTAGGCGCACTGGATGGCCTTGGGGTCTATGCCTGCATCCCGGATGGCGGCCCAGACCGCGGTGCGCGTCATCTCCTTGACGCTGACCTCGGGGAACCTGCCGAACTTGTGCATGCCCACGCCGATTATAACTACATCGCGCATGTGGTCCTCCTTGCTACGAAATCAGTTGTAGACACCTCACCCCCTGCCAGAGAGGCTGCCGCCTCTCTGGACTCTCCTGCAGTGAAGCGCTGTCCCTGCCTGTGCAGTCACTTCAGATGAGTCCGTCGTAGGGCATCCGCCTTAGGCGGATTAGGAAACCCGACCTACAAATTCACTCGCTAATCCTGGGAAAAGATACATGTCGTAAACAGGAACGGACAAACTCTAGCGTTTCACCGGCCGGAACTTCCAGGCGATCAGGTCGTTGCCCTGCTCGTCCTCGCGGATCTTCTCGATTACGGCTTCCATAGGCTGGTCCAGTTGCAGCGCTTCTGCTTTCTGCTCTACTCCCGTGACCAGGGTATAGAGCATGGGCCCTTCTTCCAGTTGGACGTATGCCTGGATGTAGGGGGCCGTCATGCCGGCGGGCGCCTGATGGGCAACGGTGAAGCGGTCCAGCCGGGCCTTGCCGCTGAGGCGTAGCTCCTTCATGGTGTCGTCCTTGACGCAAGAGGCACACACCACTCGTCTGGGAAAGGCCACGTAGCCGCAGTTCGAGCACTTGCTGCCGATCAGATATCCCGTGTCGCCGGGAGAAGCGGGGATGTGGAACAGCCCCTGTTGCAAGGGGACGGCCTTCTTTGGCCCCGGCACGTTGGTTGTCATCCGAATCACCTCCATGTCGATTTCAGTCCCAAGACCACGGGGAACGCAGCCCACTTTGCTGCCCCATGGTTAAACCTTCCGGCCAACGATGGCCCCGGATCTGATGGCATCGATAAGCTTCTTGACTCCGCTGCAATCGCCGGCGGCGTAGATCTCTTTCACCTTGCCCTGCAGATCATGGTACAGGGCGTTATTCTCCCGACCGCCGCAGGCGTACACCGCCGTATCGATATTCTCCAGAATGTGGGCCTCCCTGGTCATGACATTCACTATCACCACGGCGTTATCCTTGATCTCCTTGACGGCCGAGTTAGGGATGAACACAACGCCCTGTCGGTAAAGGCGCTGATAGATGGCGTGCCTGGTCAGATGGTCGAGGTGCATTCCGGAGTAGTACTCTTCGCACACGAGGTACACCCGCTTCCCCTGCCCTGCCAGGAAGTCGGCCACGCTGAGAGCCTGGATGTGGTGCTCGCCGGCAATGACCACCACGTTCTGCCCCGTCTCGGCCTTCCCCGAGAGAACGTCCCTGGCCTCGACGGCCCTCTCTACGCCGAGCGCGTCCGGGATGATAGGAGCAGAGCCAGTTGCCATGACCAAGGCGTCAGGGGCCAGTTTCACAATGTCCTCAGCGCCCATCTCTGCTCCCAGGTGCACCTCGATGCCAAGCAACTGGACCAGGTGTGCCCGGTATCTCACCGCCTCCAGCAGTCCGTCCCTGCCCGGCGCCCTGGCGGCAACGAGCGCTGTCCCACCCAACTCGGCGCTTTTGTCGTACAAAGATACCTTGTGCCCGCGCCGCGCCGCCACCTCCGCCACCTCCATCCCAGAGGGCCCGCCGCCGACTACCACTACCTTTTTGGGTTTGGCTGCCGGTGTCACCTCCAGCCAGCCGGGCTGGGTCTCCATGCCCGTGGTTGCATTGGTAGTGCACCTCAGAGACATGGGCGCGTAGTACAGGATGCGGGCAGCGCACTCGTTGCAGCCCAGGCACTTGCGGATGTCGTCCAGCCGGCCTTCGCGCGCCTTGTTCGGCCATTCAGGGTCGGCGATGAGCGCCCGGCCCATACCCACCATGTCGGCCTGGCTGTTGGACAGGATCTCCTCCGCCTGCACCGGGTCCTGTATCCGGCCCCGGCTGATTACCGGCGCCTGGACTACGGTCTTGACCGCCGCTCCGCAGTATACCGCGGAGCCCAGCGGATAGTACATGGGATCGATCATGGTCGAAGGCGACCGGTAGGTACCCAGGCTGACGCTGAGATAGTCTGCCCTGCCCTGCTCCACCAGAAACGGGGCGATCACCAGCATGTCGTCCAAAGTGAGGCCGCCCTCCATCATCTCGTCGCCGCTGATGCGAACGCCGAGAGTCCAGTCGCCGCCTACTGCCTTCCGCACTTCTTCGATGGTCTCCAGGGTGAACCTCATCCGGTTCTCCAGGCTGCCGCCGTAATCGTCGGTGCGGCGGTTGGAGAAGGGCGACATGAACTCGGTAAACAGATAGCCATGTGCGGCTTGTATCTCCACTCCGTCGAAGCCGGCCTCCCGCGATTTCACCGTTGCGTCGGCGAAGGAGCGAACGACCTCCTTGATCTCAGCTACTGTCATCTCGTGGGGGGGGAACCAGGTGCGCGGGGATGGCACCACCGAGGGCGCCCAAGGCGTGTCGAAGGTGGCCTGCATCTGGGCGCCGGCGTGCGCCAGTTGTACGACGATGCGCGTATCGTACTCGTGGACTGCATCGGTGAGCTTCTTGAAGCGGGGCGCCACCTCTTTGCTGGCAAACACGTTCCCGTAGGAGGCAGGATGGGTCGTGACCGCCTCATGGATGATCAGACCTGTGCCGCCCTTGGCCTTGGTGCGGTAGTAGGCGATAGACCGCTCCGAGGGCAGGCCACGGTCGTCGAAGTAGGTGCCGTGAGGCAGGCAGGCTATTCGGTTGGGCGCCGTGAACGAGCCCATCCTCAGCGGCGAGAAGAGGTGCTTGAACTGAGATGCCATCAGATAGCCGCTCCTGTCTTCGATTGTCACGCAAACAGCAGATACGGGTTCTCCAGCAGGCTGCCCACGTAGACGGCGAACTCCATGGCCGGCGCCCCGTCGACCACCTGGTGGTCCACGGTCATGCTCAGGTGCATGAT
>JAUSJJ010000250.1 GCA_030647705.1 Dehalococcoidia bacterium | reverse complement strand
TGCAACTCGGCTTCCTGGGGCGCACCCCGAGGGGACGGGTGGCCACCCGCTTGGCCTACGAGCACCTGGGCCTGCCCTGCCCGTCGAAACAGCAATCGCCGCAAGGAACGCTCTGGCAGGAAGGATAACATGTCCAAAATCCTGCTTCATATCTGCTGCGGCCCCTGCACCACCTATCCGGTCACTCGACTGCGCGAGGAGGGATTCGAGGTCACCGGCTTCTGGTATAATCCCAACGTCCACCCCTTCTCCGAGCACCAGCGCCGCTTGCAGGCGATGCAGGACTTCGCTCGTGCGGCCAACCTGCCCGTGATCGTTACTGAAGGTTATGAGATGATCGAATACCTCAGAACGGTCTCCGCCAGGGAGGGCGACCGGTGCCCGGAATGCTACCGGATGAGGCTGTCCCGCGCGGCGCAGGCGGCGAAAGCAAGCGGGTTCGACTGCTTCACCAGCACGCTGCTCATCAGTCCTCACCAGGACCAGGAGCTGCTGCGGAAGACCGGCGAGGAGGCTGGAGCGGAGTACGGAGTAACGCTCTACTTCGAGAACTTCCGCCGGGGTTTCAGCCAGAGCAGGCAGATGTCCAAAGATCTGGGCCTCTACCGCCAACAATACTGTGGCTGCATCTACAGCGAGTGGGAGCGCTACGCGGGCCTCAAGGTAAAGGACTACCTGAACGCTAACCTGCACAAGAACGGGCAATGACCATCCCTGGGTCGCCATGAAAGGCCAGGATATCGGGGCACTGTCAACCTCACCCCTTCCTCTGGCCCCTCTCTGCTAGCGGAGAGGGGCCAGAGGAGAGGTCACGGCCGGGGGTTGTCCATGCCAATGACCAACGGACTCCGGCCTCCAGCAAGGCGAGAGGATTCTGCCGGCGACATCTTCGTGATCGCGAGCGCCCGCAGGGCCGAAGCATTCCGCCGCAGGCAGACGTCCCCGGCAGCAAAAAAAGGGGGGACTGCCGATCGGCAGTCCCCCCTCCACATGTTTCAATCCGCCTTGGCTCAGGCGCTGGCGCCCTGAGATGTCGCCGGAGCGACCGGAGCAGATGAGTTGACCATAATCCTCAGAGCGTTCTTGCTTTGCGGGTTGTAGGTAGCGACGACTTTGTCGCCGGCTTTGAGCTGGTCGATAGTCGCTGACGCTCCAGCCACCATAATCTTGGTATCAGCGGCGACGTTCAGCGTTGCCGTCTTGCCGGTGCGGGCGACGACAGTCACCGTCTTGGCCTGAGTGTCAACCGATTGTATCACGCCGGCTATGGCGGTCTGCTTCGGGGCCGGAAGCTTCTTGAAACGATTCAGGAAGTCCTTCGCCTGCTGCTTGATGCCGAGCCTCAACCCCTCCAGACCCTTCTTCATCACCGGTCCCGGGCCAATACCAAGCACAATTTCCTGGCCTATCTTGACGTTCTTGGCGTCAGGTAGCGTGACGGTCATCGTCTCGCCGGCCGCATTGGTCGCCGTCACGGTATTCCCCTGAATACCTGTCACTTTGCCCACGAAGTGCGTCACTTTGGGCAGCGGAGGCACGATTGCAACCGTCTTCGCCAGCAGAGCGTCGCCGTTCTTTTCGGCAACCACGATCGCCCTCATCTTGGCGCCGCCGGCGGCGGCTTCCTGCACCGCCTGCTGCACGTCCGCCAGAGTAACCTCGCCTTTGGGGGGCATCCGGTAGACGGTGGCCTGGTCAACGGAAACCCTGACCTCTCCCTTGCCGGTCTCCAACGTGATGACATTGTCCTGGATCGAGACGATGACCCCCGTCACCCCTTGCCGGTGCGCTTGGAGTTCAGCCGCCCTGGCCACGCCAGACACAGGCCCGCGGGCGAAAACGAGCCCGACGGTTCCCAGCGCCAGCAGTGCGACGGTTCCGATAATTACGAAAATCTTCCAGTGTTTCATGTTTCCTCCTCCGGAGTCTTCCAACAATGTATAACGCAAGACGGGCGCGGGGGTTAGCACTTTGCAGTGGGCAGTATTCAGCGCTCTGCCGGGTCAACCCGGCCCTCTCTGAGGCCTTTTTGCCACCGGCCCCTGATCTTCTCCATCTGAGCGGGCTTCACCCCTGCGCTGCGCAGCGCCTTCTCGAACCTGGCCTCAGAGAGCCGCAAGGCCTTGTCCAGGATTGGCCTGACGGCTGGAGGCGCCCGCTGCTCCAGGCTCTTCAGTCCGACGAGGTGCTTTATGGCGCGCGTTTCGAGAATGTCTCTTAGGGCACTGGCCTCTTCGTCCGAGAGTTTCCCCTGGTCTTCCATATCCGCGAGGTGATGATCGAGCTTGTCGGTAAGCTTGCTGACTTGCTCCAGGTTGCCCTTGACTGCCATCGCCTCGATCTCTCGAAGACGCGCCTCGGCCAGCGCTCCATTGAGCCTAGCTCTGGCCAGCGGTGGCCTGGTCAGGAATAGCTGCACCTGCTCCTTCGCCATTTTCACGGGGTACAGCGGCTGGTCGGGTGTGCTGCCGTCCGAGGCCGCCACGGTCCCACTACCCAGGACGGCAACTGCCAACATCGCCGCCACGGCCATCGCCCATGCCCGCCACCAGACCGGCCTCTTGCCGAAACGTCTTTCAGCCCTGGAGTGAACTGCTTCCTGGAAACGATGACGAGCCCGCGCCTTGAACTCCGGGCCGGGGTCCAGGCCAGCAGCCTTGCCCACATTGAGGGCCAACTTCAGCAATGGCTCAAGCTCGCCTGCCTGCTCAGGATGACGGGCAAGGCATTGCTCAACCGTGCGCCGCCCGGCCCGAACGTCTTCCAGGCATTCGTTCAGGACATCTTCGGTTATTCGCTTGTCACCCATGATTGCTCTCTGTGCCGGTGTCTCCCGCCGGCCGGGTCATGATCCGCCTCAGCGCCAGGAGGCCGCTATGCTGGAGGGCTTTGACGGCCCCTTCGCTCTTGCCCATCGCTTGGGCTGTTTCAGCTATGGACAGCTCCGCGATGAAACGGCAGGCTATCGCCTGGCGCTGCGCTTCGGTGAGCCTGGGCATGGCCCGCCTGAGCCGTTCTACATCGAGTTTCAGCTCAACCGCTTCATCAGGGTCTGTCTCATCGACGCCCATGAAGTCTTCCAGCGGCACCGTCTCCCGGCCCTTGCCTTTCCGATGGTGATCGATCAACAGGTTGTGAGCAATACGGAACAGCCAGGCAGCGAACGGCGCCCCCCGCCACTTGTAGCCGCCGATTGACTCCACACACCTGAGAAATACCTGCTCGGTCAGGTCCTCGGCATCGGTGCGATTGCTGGTCCTGATCGCAATGTAACGATAGACCCGGTCGAAGTAGATCTCGTATATGCTGGTGAAAGCTGCGCTGTCACCGGCTCTCGCCTGTCTCACCAGGCTCTCGTCGTCAGGCACTTGATAACTCTCAGTCAGCCCATGCCGACCCGGGCTGATATCTTCGTGCCAATATTATAAACGAAAGATTCGTCGAAAGGATATGACAGAACCAGCGGATGTGCTAAAATAGCAGTCCGTAGAGGCAGTAAATGGATGTGAAATACGCGGTACGCCCCATGGAGCTTGGCGACATACCTCAGGTAGCCGAAGTAGACAAAGAGTCGTTCCCCACCATGTGGCCCCCGGTGGCATACAAACGAGAGCTCACGCAAAACCGGCTGGCGCGCTACATCGTGACCTACGAGGTCGGCGCCGAAGCGATGCCGGAGGCCGCTCCTTCAACGGGCCATGATTCCCGGTCGGGATTTTCCAGGCTGGTGTCCGGAGTGAAGACGCTCTTCGGCGGGAAGGATGGCCGCGCGCCGGAACCGCCATCGCCCCGGCAGAAGCTTGTCGGGTTGGCGGGGCTCTGGTTCATGGTGGATGAGGCCCACCTGACCACCATCGCCGTGCGTGGGTCGTATCGCCGGCGGGGCATCGGCGAACTGCTGC
Source organism: Dehalococcoidia bacterium (assembly GCA_030647705.1). GTDB lineage: Bacteria > Chloroflexota > Dehalococcoidia > JAUSJJ01 > JAUSJJ01 > JAUSJJ01. Next base: position 172 of record JAUSJJ010000250.1, on the reverse strand, counting down.
TCATCTCCGCGATTGACCTGGCGCTGGAGCGTCAGTGCCGCTTCGTCACCCTGGAGGTCAGGGTCTCCAACAAGGGGGCGCAGGCGCTGTACGAGAAGTACGGCTTCGCGCGCACCGGCCTTCGTCGGGGATATTACACCGACAACCACGAAGACGCTCTCATCATGAGCAC